>NZ_JANLGY010000001.1 GCF_024653915.1 Sulfuricaulis sp.
GTAAACTTTGGATCTCCGCCGGCGACGGCACCTACAAGACCAACGACGGCAAGTCGCTTATTGTGAAAGGTGGCATCATCGCGGCGCAGAGCGGGAGCAGCGGCCCGCCCAGGAGCTACGTGCCATCCCGTTTCGCACTCCCCATCGATAAAGAGGGCCAGGCCGGCGTCATCGCGCCGATGAAACAGGGCCCAGGCAAACCTTTGCCCGCGGCACAGAAGCCATCCGCGTCGGGTATGGGCAGCATAGGTGGCTCCGGCATGAGTCAAATGCCGGGTGCCAGCCAAGGAATGGGTAAACCGGGTATCAATAAAGCCATCGGTAACCAAATTGGGGGCAAAATTGGCGCAGTACCCGGAAGAATTGAAATGCCCGCCCAAGGCATGGGTAGTCAGCAGGGTGGCAGAGCAAGCCCTGGTGGTTTCGGCATGCCCGGCCGGAATGGCGACAGTAACAGGCAAGGTGGTGCCAGTAGCGGTGGTATCAGCATGCCCGGTCAGGGTGGCGATAACAACAGGCGAGGCGGCAGTGGTGGCATCAGCATGCCTGGGCAGGGTGGCGATAACAGCAGGCAAGGCAGCAGCGGAAGCAGCGGTGCACCCGGTCGAAACGGGGGTGAAACCATGGAAAGCGGTGGTTCCGGAGGCTCTAGTGGCTTTGGTATCCCCGGCCGGGGTGGCGACAGCAACAGGAGAGGTGGGAGTAATCAATCGGGCGGTTTTTCTATGGGCCCACCCCAAGTTGTTACAGGCGGTACCGATAAAGGCGATAAAAAGCCGGGCGATGGAGTTCTTGGCGCACCTGTTGATAGCGGTGACAAAGATCCCAAGGGTGGAGCTACCAAACCCGGGGCTTCGGGCGGCGGCGATAACAAACCCAAACCTGAAACTACTGGCGGCGGTAAACCTGAACCCAAGGGTGAACCTACCAAACCTACTGGCGGCAATGACACCAAGCCAGAACCTAAAGATAAACCCGATAAGGAACCAGGCGGCAAACCAGACAAAAAAACGACGGGTACGCCCAATGAGAGCGGTTCGGGCAGTTCTGGTGGTGGCACACGACCCAGAGGCCGGGTTGGTGGCAGCATAGTTAACCCCGGGCGTGGTGAAAGCGGTGGCAGTAACAGCGGTGAGGATCGACGGAATATGGGCAACAACCCGGTGACCAATCCTGATGTTTCACGGGCTGGTGGCGGGCGTGCTCCCGGTGGTGGCGTAGGTCAGCTTACACAACCCGTCCCCGGTGGCACACCTGAACGTCCTTAAGTCAAACGAAATCCGGATCCAAATGGATATCGAGAAGCCTCTTGGGATCGCCGAAGGATCCTATGGGCCCTGGGGAGTCCGCTCCACCGGTATTGCCGACGAGATAGAGCCTCGACAATATTTTGGTGCGGCAAAGAAAACATCCGGTGTGGTCTGTATCGACTCTTGGGCAAAATGGCAGACCACACGGGATGACGGTTTCAAAAAGTATGAGGAGCGCATGTCCATGCCATCTGAGGCTAATGCACGGATACTGAACCATGACCGCGACGCGTAGCGAACATCCCAACGAACTCCTGCCGTGGTATGTCAACGGCACGCTCACGGGCCAGGAACAACGCGAGGTGATGAATCATCTGGAAACGTGTGAGCGCTGCCGCCAGGAAATTGCCTGGCTTCAGAAAATCAGGGCGCAGATAAAGGCAGACGAGTCCGGGGCGCCCGGCGAGTTCGGGCTCAATCGCCTCATGCGCGATATTCGCAGAGAACAAGCTGTTCCGGCACGCAAACGTTCATGGTGGCAGCCGGCGCTCGCGGCCGCGGCCGTGATCATCGTGGTTCAGGGCGCGGTGCTGATGAATCTGCTGTCGCAACCGGAACCCATCGTGCCGCTGGGCGGTCCGGCCGCGGAAGGCGTGGTGCTGCAAGTGCGCTTCCATCCGGAGGCGAGCGAGGCGCAGATACGCGCGCTGCTGCAACAGGTGCGCGGCAATATCGTCGGCGGACCCGGCGCCCTCGGTGTCTACCGCCTGCGGCTCGACGACATGGCCGGCGAGGCCGCCGTGGAGCACACGATCAACGAGCTGCGCGTGCAGCAAGAAACCATCACCCATGTGGCGCGGGAATAAGCCATGAATCGCGCCGCCATTCTTGGCGCACTGCTTGCAATAGCATCGCCGGCGCGAGCGGCCAATACCGCGATAGTGCCACTGAAGCCCTTGACCACTCTGCCGACACAGGCGCTCTCCCTCGCCAAGCCCGATCTGGCCATCACGAAACTCGCGGTGGACGGCAATTGCCGGATCGCCGTCACGGTCGTGAATCACGGGCCCGGCAAGCTGCCGGATTCCGTGTGGGCGGTGAAGACTCCCTCGAGCAGCGGCGTCTACATTACCGTCGGCGGCAAGGGCTGGGGCGGCGGCACGATCTGGTCTTTCGACTCCGCGCAAAATCTGAAGAAGGCCGGTGGCAGCGCGGCCTATGTCTCGTCCTACGTGGTTCAGGGCAGCGTCAGCGTTCAGGCCACGGTGGATCACACCGCCCAGGTCGCGGAAACCAACGAAGGCAATAACGGCGCGACCGCAACGCTCACTTGTGGTTCGGTCCCCCTGGTGCAAATCCCTACCGGCGCGATCAAGGCATTCGCTTCACCGGGATCCGCAACAGGCGGCGAAACCCCGCCGGAACCGGAATATTCCGGCGAAGAAAGTTATTACTACGACGACAGCGGCACGTCGCAAGGCCCCATGCCACCCTCGGGCGGCGGCAGTCTGCTCGGCGCGGCGCTGCCGCCGCCACCGCAGAACCTGCCGCCGGTCCCGCCGAAGGAAGCGCCGGACATCGAACCCGGTGAGCTGATCGTGGTGAGCCCCAGCATGGCCGAGGCGCAGGCGCTGGCCGCGCAACTGCAATCGTTGGGGCTTGGCGTGAAACGCCGCACGGCATTATCGAAGCTCGGGCTGGTGATCAGCGTGTTGCGCGTGCCGAAAGATGCCGCTGTCGGCACCGCGCTCGCCGGTCTGCGCGAAACCCTGCCCAAGGCCTGGGCCGATGCCAATCACCGCTATGAACTATTGGGAGATGAAACCAGGCAATACGGCACAAAACTGATCGGCTGGAGTGGCTCCGCCACCTGCGGCAAGGGTCTGCGCATCGGCCTGCTCGATTCGGCGGTGGATGCGAATCATCCCGCGCTGCGCGGGAGCGCCATCATGGCAAAAACTTTTCTCGCGGCGGGCATCCCAACCGCCGCACCGGACCACGGCACCGCCACGGCGGCGCTGCTGCTCGCCAACCCAGCCGCCACGGGCCCGGCCGGAATGTTGCCGGCGGCACAGCTCTACAGCGCGAACATTTTCCGTGACCGCGGCAGGAAACAGGTGGACACCACTGCCGAATGGATCGCGCTTGCGCTCGACTGGCTGGCCAGTCAAAACGTGAGCATCATTAATATGAGCCTGGGCGGGCCGCGCAACCTGCTGGTCGAGGCCGCGGTGCAACGGGTGCAGCAGCGCGGCATCGCCGTGGTGGCGGCCGCGGGTAACAGCGGCGAGAAAAGCCCGCCGGCCTTCCCGGCAGCGCAAGCGGGTGTGATCGCCGTGACGGCAGTGGATGCCAGCCTCGAAATATATCGTCACGCCAGCCGCGGCGACTACATCGCCTTCAGCGCGCCCGGCGTGGACATCTGGACCGCGGCGCCGGGCAAGGATGGCATTTATGTTTCCGGAACTTCTTATGCCGCTCCCTTTGTCACGGCGGCGCTGGCCAGCGCGCGGCTGGCCAACCCCAAGGCCTCATGGCCGGCGCTGCTCAAGCAGTTGCAGCAGAAATCTCGCGACTTGGGCACGCCGGGCAGGGACGCGGTTTTCGGCTGGGGACTGGTACAGTCCGGCGGCTGCATGGCTGCCAAACAACATTGAACCGGGTGTAACAGACGGACGACTTATTCGAATAATGGGAACCTCTAATAATTCAAATGTAGGGTGGGTTGAGCTACAGCGAAACCCGCCGAACAATATGATTTTGACTCGCCACATCCTTGTGGCTCGCCCTTCGGGCGCACTGTGTGCGCCCAATTTCGCTCCGGGCGAAATTGTGTTGGGTCCGCCGCTGACGCGGCTTGACCCAACCTACATGAAAAGCGATTTTTAGAGGTGCCCTAATAACTGGTTGCCAACTACTCATTGGAGGTCAACGTGAAATACACCGGACCGGCATCAAGCGCCCTGCTGATTATTGCGTGGCTCACAAGCGTCACTGCGATTGCTGCCGACACCGGCACCACGCGTAGTGTCACACCATCCACAGCCCCCGCGCGATCGGTCCCGCCACCGGCGGTGGCACCCGCAGCCGGAGCCACCGTCAATACCGGCGCCACACCCAGCGCCATGCCATCCGTAGCGGCGCCAGTCGTGACCAGCCCTGTTCCTGCATTCAAACAGGCACCACTGACAATCCCGACGATATCCGCCAAGGCTGACTATGCCATCGCATTCGGCTCGCAGCAGGAATTCGAGAACACGGCGCTCGCCTGGCGTTTTCGCATCGAGAACAAGGGCCCGGGGGATCCCGCCATCCAGAAGGGCAGCGGCCCGTACGGCATCGGCAGCAAGGTCGCCACGCTCGTCATCAGCGTTGGCTCACCCTGCCCCAACGGCACGAATAACTGGATGCAGGTCGCTTCGGCGTCCCTGCCTCCGTTGAAGCCGGGGGTTTCGACCATGTTTCCCGCCCAACCCTACCGCATGCCCGATGGCTACGCAGGCAAGGGCTGTCGCTTCAAGGCGGAGATCAAGGGCCCTACCAACGACGCCAATCTCGCGAACAATGCCATGCAGATGATCACCAAATCCGCGCTCCTGCCGGACCTTGTCATTGGCGACGCCCCATACCAGGGCGGGCCGGGCGGCGGGCTCGACGTCGTGAATGCCGGCAAGGCACCAGCGGAGCCGAGCAAGTTCCGCTTCGAGTGCACGAGCACAAAGCCGGATGTCTCCTGCGGCACGCCGCTTGAGAAATACAAATCGAATGTTGTCCTCGATGTACCGGTGCCAGCCCTGAACCCTAAGCAGAGCTTCTCGGTAAAGAAATCCACACCCGGAGGAATAGGAGGCCCGCCCGCCGGCGTCACCTGGAAGGCCTACGCCGATCACACCAACACCGTGACCGAGAGCAGCGAGGGGAACAATATCAGGATCGGTGGAAAAAAATAATCGCGCCGGATCAAGGCTGGGCCACGGAGTAAACCGGTTGCACCACAACCACCAAAGAGCATTGAACCAATCATGGGAGACAAACGACTGATCTGTACACATGCTGGTTCGCCACCAACTGCTTAACACAGGAGAATGACATGAAACTTTCCAGAATATTGTCATGCGGGTTGCTGATTGCCGCTTTGTTCGCCGGCGTCTCGGCGAACGCGGCTGAGAGCCGCAGCGCGACACCACTCAACCCCAACGCCGCACCCGGCGTGATACAACCTGGCGTGATTAAACCCGGCGCGGTTCAGGCAGTGCCGGGCGGGATGCCGGCCGCCCCGCTCAAGAACGAGATACGGCTCGGAACCGGAATGAGTAAACGCATCGTACAAATCGTGGCGCAGGTCAAATTCGACAAGCTCAACCAGCAATACACCGAGTTCTCGGGCAACGCCAAAAAGTTCGAGAGCGGTGCCGGGGTAATATCGGAAATCGCAAAAGAATGCGCCAAAAAAGCCTACAGCGTGCAGGACCAGAAGGCCGCCGGCTGCACCGGCAACGACACCCTGAATCAGTGCATGGACAAGCTGTACAAGCACTGCGTCAAGAACTTTTCTTCCAGCGGCTACAGCCTGCCTGGTGGTGGATACAACCCCGTCACCGGCCAAAAATACGGCGGCGGCGAGATTCCTGCTTTCTCGACCGCGCAATTCCTGCAATCGGCGCAGACAACCGCGGCACAGGCACGGGTATTGAGCCAGCAGCTCGGTCAGTACGCAAGCCAGGTTGAGCAGAACGCCAAGGCGCTCGTTCCCTAGGAGTCGCGGCATGCCTCGATTTGTTCCTGCTCCTTGCCGTCATCGAGAAAGATGCTCAGGCAATGTACCGAATACGTTCCGGCTACGACACAATGCCTGAGAACCGGTCGGTACTATGAATAGTTGAGCCAACTTCAATCACAAGGAGGAATACCCATGAACACGTCCCGTCGCACAATGATGAAACTGTTTTCCGGCATGGCCGCCGGTCTTGCCGTCAGCCGCAGCGTATACGCTCTTAATCCTCAACCCGAGGTTCCGTCCAAGCAAGCGCAAGACGGGCAGACAAAACCGAAGGCGCTGAACCCGCAACCGGAAGTGCCGTCCAAGTCCGGAAACTCGAGACAACAGCCACGCGCATTGAATCCGCAACCGGAAGTGCCTTCGAAATCCAAGAAGAAACAGCGGCGCGCCAGGAAAAAACCGAAGGCGCAACAATAACCAACTCGTACAGGAGGCTGGAGCGATGATTTCGAAGATATACCTGATGGCAGCGATAACCACCGCCCTCGCCTCCATGCCGGGGGCGGTGCTGGCGGCGGTTACGCATGATTTCAATCCGCCGGGGGTGAAAACAGTTTCATTCAGTTCCGGTAATTTCGGAAAGGCCGATGCCGGGAAACCAGTCAGCGTCAAGTGCACGATTGGATTCGTCGGCACCAAGAAGATCAATCACGACGGCAAAGGCGCGGACGCCTACCTGCACGCGAACAGCTGGCAGCTTCCGTTCGAGATGCGCGTCGGCGGCAAGGTCGTCCTGAGCGAAAAAATACCGGCCATCACGCCCACCGCGACCTGGAACAAGGAATACCAATGGACACCCTCCGCCACGCAGGCCGGCAAGCCGGTGTGGGCCGAATGCGTGATCGATCCGCAGAACAAGGTGTACGCCAGCGCTCAGAAGGCCTACGTCACGGTCGCCGGCGCGCCGGCGGGGCCGCTGACGCGCACTTCGACCATCGCACAGACTCACAAGGCCGGCTCAGTCCAGATGGCCAGGCCGGATTTGCTGGTGGAAAATGCCGGCGTCTCCCTGGTAAACAGCTGCCAAACGAAACAGAGCGCCCGGGTGCGGGTAAGGGTGAAGAATGCCGGCGGCAGCCCCTTTCCTGCCTCGCCCGGCAATTACGTATTGTTTGTCGACGCCGGACCAGGCCTGATGGATGCCGGCGTTGAATTGCCGGCACTCTCGTCGAACCAGTCCGTTGAAAAGGAACTCGTACTGAACGCCCTCGGCGAGCCTTCCCAGCTGGCAGGGAAGACCATTCCGCTCGAGATTCAGCTCAACAAGCTGAAATGGGTGGCCGAGGCCAATCATCTCAACAACACGCGCAAGCTGTCCGTCAGTTTCCCGGCCAACTACTGCAAGACGGCCACAAGGGCATTGCCGGGACACTTGAAGCTGCCGGGCCCGCCGCGCTGAACATCTGAAAGGTCCCATGCCATGAACCGCGGACGATCCATAACATATGCACTCTCATTGGCATGCCTCCTGGGCGGGTCGTCAATAAGCGTGTTGGCAGACACGGTCCGAAAGCTTCCGTCCCCGCCCCGGACGAGTACACCCATGGCCGCCCCGCAAGGACAGCCGAATCAGACGGCAACGATTCCCGCCTGGCGTTCAACAGCCGCAACACTGCGCTTCATTGGAATTCCCTCGCGCCAAAGCCGAAGCCCGGCGCCGGTTGCGGGTAGCATGCCCCTGCATCAGGCAACTGGCGGGACGGCGCAATCCATCCTAACCTGGCGCGTGAACAGCGGGACGCTGCGATTCATCGGAAACCCGCCGAATCAAATCGCCCCAGCCGTCCCGGGGCGGCTGTCCTCGCCGCCACAACGAATGAGGCGCTGATTAAAGGAGTGCCAACATGAAACGACTGCTACTGACTGCTCTCTTTCTCTGTCCGGCAACACTGTTCGCCGCCGCCCCGCTGGAAATCCTGGTGCCTTACCAGTTCAGCCAGTTGAGCCCGGAGGTCCAACAGGCCCGGATCAACTGCGGCGTCTACTCTACCGATAATCCTCCGACGGGCGGGTACGGTGCCATGGCTTCTGGCCTGGCAATGCTGTCGCTAATCGGAAAATCGTCGGCCAGCGGAAAGGCCACAGTGAAGATTGCAGTTCCGACGAATCAAACACCAAGATCCTATTTTTGCTCGATGGAATTTTTCAACGGTAAAACCTGGTCCATAGCCTCCACCAACTCCGGCGCGAACCAATGGGCCAAGGCCGGGCCCGGCAGTGTGTTGAGCGCCAAAGGCAAGGTGCCGCCGCGGCCAAGCCTGCCCATCCCCGGCCAGCCCACGGCCATCCCGGGGCTCAACCTTTAGCGCGCCATCGTTCAATGAAACCGCATGGGAGGAACATATGAAACCCTGGGGTCAATCAATTATTTTTTTCTGCTCTTATCCGCCATGGTAACAGCCCAGGCGCAGCAACGCGGCCTCCCCCTGTCCGCGTACTTTGACCTGACGACGGGTAACCCGCAGGATATTTCTTCCAAGGCTACGGAGGACGCTGAACAAAGCGTCGGGTGCAATATCATCGTCAACGCGACGCCTTATGCCAGCGCGAACAAGATACCACTCCCGAATTTCGTGGTCAGGATTGAAAACGAATTACAGGGGGTGAAAAAAACGCTGGCCAGCTACACCCCGATAATCCACCCAGGCCACTATCAAGGACCCAACATCCGGTGGCACAAGGTTGGGCTGAAGGGTACGGAGCAGCATGTCGTCCGCTGCGTTCTTGAGGAGATCCATCCATGACCTTCCGTTCGGTCGGCACCCTGTTTCATGGCCTGTGCCGCGCCATGGCGACAGCGTCTTGCGCGCTGCTATTCCTGTTCATCAGTCCTCCCGCGCACTCCGTTAACATTCAGTCGCTGTTCAACGATCTGTGCCAGTACCAGGTGCTTGACAGCGACACCTGCGCCGCCAAGACCCTGGTCGAGTGCCTGACTAAAACCGGCGGCAACATGAACGCAATGCTCAAATGCGCCGGGGACTACGATCCGAAGGCGAAAAAATTCATCGACATCTATTTTGCCGCCACCAAACCCGACATCGTGAAATTCATCGAGCTCGCCGGCCCCATCGTGGCGTGCCAGGCTGCGGTGCTGCCGCCCGGGCCGCCGAAAAATATTTTCTGCGGCAAACTCATGCAGCCCATCGCCAAGCTTGGTTTCAGCACGGCGGCACAACTGTATCAGGCCGTAGTGGACAAGAACTGGGCCAAGGTCGTCTATCTGGCGGGCCCGGGGCTCGGTTGCAAGGCGCTCGATCTCGTCGGCAGCATTCCCGGCAAGGATGTGCTGTGTGGGATCGTCGCCAAGGTGATCGAGGAAGGCGTCAAGCTGGCGAAGGACGCGGTCAACACCGGCAAAGATGTGCTGGAGGGCGGGCTCGAGGCCGGCGCCGATGCGGTCAACGCCGTCGGCAACGCCCTTGGACTCGGCGGCGGGTCGGGCGCAAAAAAGATTTCCCAGGAAGATTACTACCGCTACGAGATCAAATACTGGATGCACCACCGGGTCCTGCGACGGGTGATGGTCAACCAGCAGAACCTGGGTCTCGACACAAACCAGATGAAAAAGTGCCTAGCCTATTATCCGCCCATTGCCTACGGGAAAGCCTGCACGAACCTCAGCAATCGATTGCATAACGAAGCCGCGGCCGTCGCCAGCGTGGTGGCCACGGCGCCGGCCGCTCATTTCGGTGAGCGGCTCAAGCAGCTGGTGGCCGATCTCGCGGCCGAGGAATACTGGGGCGGGATTGACGCTTACCAGAATTTCATCACCGGCCTGCCGCCGCAAAACTGGAGCCCGGACAATTTTTCGAAGGGAACCAAGACAGCTTTCTCTGTCCTTTTCGGCAATTGCAAGAAGGAAATGATGGACAAGTTCCCGGTGCCCCTTTACACCGGCGAGACCGGCGCGTTCGCGCCACGCAGCTTCTGGGACTGGGCCTGTTACCAGTCCACCGGCAAGATGTTCGCGGCGGCGCTGGTCAAGGAGAAGCAGCGGATCAACAAGTATGTCGTTCCCAAAATGAAATCCGCCGGCTGCCAACCGACCCAGCCGGCGGGAGCGTCACTGTACTTCAAGTGTGCGAACTTCGCGTCGTATGACGCGTGCCAGGGAAGCTTCAATGGTTACCGTTACAAACATTGCGGCGTGGACAAGGCAGTGGCGGAACAGGGGCTGGCGAAGAAAGTTGCGAAGATCCTGGGCAGCAAACGCTGCACCTACGCCGGGAACACCGGCCTGGGTCTCTCGCCCACCGTGCGTTGCACGCGACCCTACAAGCAGGAGGCCTGCCTGTCGATCGTCGCCCAGCACAAAAGCGCAAGCGGTGGCGCCACCGGCTCGCACGTGAAATGCGACCTGAAAGAGGACGATGCCTTCCTCAACGGACTCAAGAAGGCCAAGGCGATCGTGAAAATCCTGAACGGCGTCACCACGATGCCCGTCACCAACATCGAAACCGGCGAAAAGAAAGATGTCCCGATCGCGTTCACACCCGGCTGCGGGACAACCTGGGACCCACTTGCCATCGTATGCAAACAGCCGAAGGCGTTGAAAATTCTCAAGGAGAAACTGCCGGATTGCGCCAAGGACCCCAACAAGGACGGGGCCGACGCGCCCTGCTACGACGGTCCGGTTTCGATCAAGTCTGCGATGCAGGATAAGGCCGTTGCTGGCACCAAACCGGTATTTCCTGCCGGCGGTCTGCCGCCATCCACCGGAAGACTCAATCCGGGAATTCAGCGTGGCACGCTTCCGCAGGCGGCCGCGCCCGCCAGAGGTGGATTCGTGCCAGCAGCACCGACACCATCGCCCATGACGCGCGCGACACAGACGGATTCGGCTCAGCGGATTGCTACGGCACGCGTGCCTCAAGGCCTCCCGGACATTACCAGCGCTGTTTCACTGACTGTAGGATCCACGCCGGCAAAATGGGGCGCGGCGGTTACAGTTGATGCCAGGCAAACGCATAGCGTTAACATGAACAACAGCGGGCTGTGCGAATTTGAGTTCCGACATACGGCACGCAATATCGGTACTGGTGGAAGCGCAACGTTCAGCCACATTTGGCAGAACAGCGCCGTACCCGGGAGCTGGGGCCGCACGTGGGTGCCGTTGGCCGCGGGAACGGCCAACACCCAGACTGATCTGGTCGCCCTCAAGTCGGGGCAAAATATCCTGTCTCTTGCGCTCGACAATCTCAATCAAGTGAAAGAATCGAGCGAAAGCAACAACCGTTTCCGTATTATCGTGAATCTCACCGGGAATTGCGGCGGCATCGGCACCCGACGTTTGCCTTCCTCAACCACGCCACCGGCATCGACCGAACAAGCCCCACGCGGCCGTCTTGGTCTGCCGGTGCGCTGAGTATGAATGCCTGCATCCATGATACCCGTAATGTGAACCAACAAAGGAGAAGAATATGTCTGACATGAACAGCAAAACGCGATTAATGCGCATGAACAACATGACTGCCGCATCAATGCTGCTGATTCTTGCAGCCGGTAAAGGCGCACTTCCAGCCGCCATGGCCGCGGATACCGGCACGACACGCAGCAGCTCATCAGCGACGGCGCCTGCCCGCCAGTCCGCGAGACTTCCGGCGCCACCCGTCACGGGCACTGCGCCAACTCAAAGCCCGACCGCTCCGTCTGTTGTCCCGGCTGCCCCGGCCACGCGGGTTCCGGCAATACCAAAAGCCCAGGCCGGCGGGCCCGCCCCCATCCTTATCCTTAAAACCGGGCCGATGATTCTGCCCAAACCCGATTACGCCATCGGGCTCGACTGGCAACAGGAATATGAGAATACGGCGATGGCATGGCGCTTCCGCATCGAAAACCGGGGCATGGCCACGCCCAACTCGCAGTCGAGTGGCAATCCGTTTTACCCGCAGACAAGCGCGTCGCTCGCGATCAGCGTCGCACTGCCCTGCCCCGGCACGGGCAACTGGAAAAAACTTGCCTCCATCCCGTTGCCATCCTTGAAAGCGGGAGAATCCGTCATTTCGACGCCCTACCGCATGCCTGACAGCACGGCAGGCAAGGGCTGTCGTTTCCGTGCCGCAATCGAAGGCCCCGCGAACGACGCCAATTCCACGAACAATGTCATGCACATGTTCAGCAAAACGGTCTCGCTGCCCGATCTTGCCGTGGGGTCGGCGCCCTACATGGGCGGGCCGGGCGGCGGACTCCAGGTAAAAAACATCGGAAAGGCCCCGGCGGGTCCGAGCCAGTTTCACTTTTCGTGCTTTTCTTCGATCTCGGATGTTTCCTGCGGCAAGCTTCATGCAAAATACTTGCCGAAGCTCGACCTTGATGTACCGGTACCCGCCCTGAATCCGGGTCAAGGCTTCACGGTCATGGAGTCGACACCGGGAGGGGCAAAGGGGCCACCGGCGGGCGTTTCCTGGAACGGACAGGCCGATTATAAAAAAGAGGTCGTCGAAAGCAGCGAGAACAATAACATCAAGTTTGGCCGGAAATAATACTGTCCTGATGCGACAACAGGGTGCATGCGCATAGCGCATGCACCAGACACGTGCGTCTCCAGATCAGTGAAGGCAAGGAAAGCTTCGACTGAATACCGGTTGCCTGATCGAATATTTATTCTGTGGTATACGGAATCCTTTTGCGGTCTTATAGTATCGCCTCATGGGACATAAACTGATAGACGCATTCAACCGGGAAATCGAATATGTGCGCCTGTCGGTGACGGATCGTTGCGACCTGCGCTGCACCTATTGCCTGCCGCCGGACCATCACGATTTCATCGAGCCCGAAGATTGGCTCACGTTCGATGAAATCGAACGCGTGATACGCGCCTTCACCGAGCTCGGTGTTTATCGTGTGCGTCTCACCGGCGGCGAACCGCTGACACGGCATCACCTGCCTGACCTGGCGGCGCGCCTGAGCGCGCTCCCGCATCTCGAAGATTTGTCACTGAGCACCAATGGCGTGCAGCTGCGCAAACAGGCCGGCGCGCTACGCAAGGCCGGCGTGAAGCGCATCAACGTCAGCCTCGACTCCCTGCAAGCCGCGCGCTTCGCCGCCATCACCGGCGGCGGCAAGCTGAACAAAGTGCTGGACGGACTTGCTGCCGCCAACGAAGCTGGGCTGCATCCGGTCAAGATCAACATGGTGGTGATGAATGGCGTCAACGACGATGAAATCGAAGACATGGTGCGGTACTGCATCGATCGCGATTTCACGCTGCGTTTGATCGAGACCATGCCCATGGGCGATACCGGGCGCTCGGCGAGCAGCCATTATCTCGATCTGGAGGTGGTGCGGAGTCGTCTGGAGGAACGATTCGATCTGGTTCCGGCCGTGATGCCGGGCGGTCGCTCCCGGCATCCTGCCTCCCGCGACACTGGTACATCCATGTACGGCGGTGGGCCCGCGCGCTATGTGCAAGTCGCCGGGACCAGTCTTCGCATCGGCTTCATCACGCCGATCTCGCGTCACTTCTGTGAAAGCTGTAACCGCGTGCGCCTGTCTGCCGACGGCGCGCTTTATTTATGCCTCGGTCAAGACGATAAGGTCGAGCTAAGACCGTTACTGCGGGAAGGAATCAGCGATGACGGGCTGAAGGAAGCGATTCGCGCCGCCATCGCGCGCAAACCGGAAAAACACGAGTTCCGTGAACAACCTCAGAAAATAGTCCGGTTCATGTCCCGGACTGGGGGCTGATGCGATTAGATAAAATAGACAGGATTAACAGGATTTCTCAGGATTAACAGGATTAAGGATTTAAGAAATTAAAGAATCCTGTTAATCGTGCTTTTTAATCCTGTGAATCCTGTCTAATTTTTTTGGAAGTACTTATTTAGTGGAGCTGCCGGATGAGCTTGTCTTCGAGCTCGATACGGGCCGCGAGTTTCTCTCCGAGCTGGGAAAGATCGTCGCTGAATGACGCGGCGATCTCGCAGTGGTCCCCACAATCGTACTTGTCGTTGAAATCCAGCGCGGATCCGGTGGATTCGGCGATACGCGGATAGAGATTTTCGGCCAAATCAGAAATCTGCTGGCGGCGCTCAGTCCCGTTGACAATGCGCTCGTAAAGACTGAAATGACCAGCGGCGATGTAATCGACCAGTACCTGGCAGAATTTCTGAAGCATCTCCTGCGTGTTTTTTGCGCGAGCATTCTTGCCGTTACCATTACCGTAAGGCTCCAGGCCCGCCAGCTGGCAGTACAAGGAAAGCATTTCGGTACGTTCCGTAACGAGCTTCTGCACGATCTCCTGGCTCCCGGTACGACGCTCCTTGTCCTTGTTGCCCGGTGGTGTCGTCTCTCTCTTGTGCTCCGTTGTCATGATCATCCCGCCTTCCGTTTGTTCTGACTGGGTAGAGGAACTATACGCCCTGAAAATGCTTTTGTTAACAGCACTAATACCAACAATAACCGATGATTACGTGAATATGAAAACAAATTTCAACCGGGCATTCCCGGCAGACGCCCCTTGACATCACGCAGCATCTTCTGCAGTCCGCCCTTGCCCATGCGCTTCATCACCTTCTGCATCTGATCGAATTGCTTCAGCAGGCGGTTGACGTCCTGCACCTGCGTTCCTGAACCGGCAGCGATGCGCCGCTTGCGCGATCCGCGGATGGCGTCCGGGTGATTGCGCTCCTGAGGCGTCATGGAATTAATGATAGCCACCAGACGGCTGACCTGCCGGTCGCCGAGTTGTGATTTGGCTGCTTCACTGACTTCTCCGGCGCCCGGCAGCTTTTCCATGAGACTGGCCAAACCACCCATTTTTTCCATCTGCATCAACTGATCGCGGAAATCCTCAAGATCGAAGCCCTTGCCCTTGGAAAGTTTTTGGGCAAATTCCTGGGCCTTCTCCTTGTCGGCGGCCAGGCTCGCCTGCTCCACCAGACCCAACACGTCGCCCATGCCGAGGATGCGCGCGGCCACTCGGTCCGGATAAAACGCCTCCAGTGCGGCGGGTTTTTCGCCCACGCCCATGAACTTGATCGGCTTGCCGGTGACCTGACGAATCGAAAGTGCCGCGCCGCCACGGGCATCGCCATCGGTCTTGGTCAGGATCACGCCCGTGAGCGGCAGTACCTCGTTGAACGCCTTGGCGGTGTTGACGGCATCCTGTCCGGTCATGCTGTCCACCACAAACAATGTCTCGACCGGTTCTAGCGCCGCGTGAATGGCACGGATCTCCTGCATCATCGGCCCATCCACGTGCAGGCGGCCGGCGCTATCGACAATCAGCACGTCCATCACGCGTTTGCGCGCCTCATCCACTGCCTGACGTGCGATATCCACCGGTTTCTGGTCTGGACGGCTCGGGAAAAATTCCGCGCCCACGGCAGCGGCCAGTTTCTGCAATTGTTCGATCGCCGCCGGGCGATAAACGTCGGCGCTCACTACCATGACGGATTTGGCTTCACGCTCACGCAGGAAGCGCGCGAGCTTGGCAACGGTTGTGGTTTTGCCGGAGCCTTGGAGCCCTGCCACCAGGATCACCACGGGTGGGCGTGCCGCCAAATTGAGCTTTTCGTTCGCCGCGCCCATGAGCGCAACCAGCTCGTCGTACACGACCTTGATCAGCGCCTGCCCTGGCGTCAGGCTCGCGAGCACTTCATGGCCGGTTGCCTTGACGCGTACGTGTTCAATGAAATCCTTCACCACCGCCAAGGCCACGTCGGCCTCGAGCAGTGCCATGCGCACTTCACGCAGGGCCTCACGCGTGTTTTCCTCGGTAAGCCGGCCCTGTCCGCGCAGGCGCTTGAGGGTGACTTGCAGTCGTTGGCTTAAGTTGTCAAACATAAGAATTAAATATCACCGCAAAGGCGCAAAGAGCGCAAAGTAAAAACATATATAAAGGGTTTCGAATTTTAATGGAATTTCGCTTTTCTTTGCGTCCTTTGCGTCTTTGCGGTGAGAAATATTTATAGCTCAAATACTTCGCCGAGCATGAGACGCTTGGGGGTATTGTGCGGGATATGCCGCGAGATTTCCTGCATGATCTCGTCCTCGTGTCCCGGCATCAGGTGCGTAATATAAACCTTGGCGGTGGATTTCAGTTTTTTGAGTTCGCCCGCGAGCATCGAAGGGCACAGGTGTTTTGAAATTCGGCTCAACTCCTCATCTTTATCCATAAAACTGGCCTCGATGATTACATGCCGAAGATCTTCCGTTGCATTGAGTACTTTCCAGAATTCATCCGTAATGGTGGTGTCACCGCTGAATGCGAGACTTCCTTTCGCGCCACGTGCAAGATATCCCACAGCGGGAACGACGTGATTGACCGTGATGCTGCGCAACGTCCGCCCATTCAATACGATCTCAACGCCTGATGGCATTGCATGATATGTCATGAATGGTGACTCCGGGCTCGGTATACGGCTGAAGTCGGGCCAGAGCTGGTCGTTAAAAAGATGCCGGCGCAATGTCTCCAGTGTCGCCTCCTGGGCATGCACCTTGACCGGCCGTTCACGGTCCGCTCCCACGGTGTCCAGCAGGAACGGCAGCATGGTCACATGATCGAGATGTGAGTGAGTCAGAAACACGTGATCGATGGCGCGCAGCTCATCCAGCGTGAGGTCCCCGACACCGGTGCCGGCATCGATCAGGATGTCCTGATCCACCAGCAGGGACGTCGTGCGTGCCTGCGCGCCGATGCCGCCGCTGGCGCCTAAAATCCGGATTTTCATCGGTACGGAATTTTAGTGTTCACCGCGGAGGGCACCGAGCACGCAGAGAGAAACAAAACTAAATCTCCCAAAACTCTGCGATCTCTGCGTACTCTGCGGTAAAAACTCATAAAGATATTGGAATTACGACGGTCCATCGGTTGAAATCATTTTAAGTATGCCGCCCTTCAAAGGCAGGACAACCTGTGCCATCATGCGCGCACATTATGACCAATCCCGTTATGAATTTCTTCGCCTTGGCGCTGTATTTCATCGTCGGCGGACTGCTGGGCCAGCGCTTGATGCGCGGACAAGTCGTCACGGGAGGCGTCAAAATCGGTATTTTCAGTCTCGGCCTCGGCGCAGTGGTGCTGCACGCGGCACTGCTCTACACCAGCTTGTGGACACCGTCCGGACTCAATCTGGCCCTGACACCCGCGTTCTCGCTCGTTGCCTGGGTCGTGGCCACCATGTATCTCTCCAGCTCGCTCATTCGTCCGGTGGACAATCTCGGCGTCTTGATCATGCCGATCACCGGTCTCACGCTGTTGGCTGAATGGCTCTGGCCCGGCCAGATGTCCCTGGCCCTTACATCCAGCGTGTCCGCAGCACATATTATCGTGTCGGTCCTGGCCTATAGCCTGATGTGCCTGGCGGCGGTGCAGAGCTTGATGTTGCTCATGCAGGAACGCCACTTGCGGGCCCGGCATCCGGGCGGATTCATCCGTGCCCTGCCGCCGGTGCAGACCATGGAAAGCGTGATGTTCCAGATGATTGGCTTCGGCTTCATTCTGCTCACACTCACGCTGATCAGCGGTGTATTCTTCTCCGAGGCAATTTTCGGCCAGCCACTCAAATTCACGCATCACATGGTGCTGGCGGTACTCGCGTGGATCGTTTACGCCATCCTGCTCATCGGCCGCTGGCGCCTGGGCTGGCGCGGACGCCCGGCGATCCACTGGACGCTCGGCGGGTTTGCGCTGCTCCTGCTTGCCTACTTCGGCAGCAAATTCGTGCTGGAAGTGCTGCTGCACCGCGGCTGAACACTGGCGAGGTCTGCAAGAAGCCGCTAAAATCGCGGCGTTCCGCAAATCCTGAAAGACGCTAATCAGCGCCGCTTCCACCGGGCCTTTCATGCAGCAGACTGTGACGACCGCGCCGTACTGCAACCCCTTCTGGGTCAAGATTTTCCCGTTCCTGCGCTGGTGGCCGATGGTCACACGCGCGACCGTCAAGACCGATTTCATCGCCGGCCTGACCGGCGCCGTCGTGGTCCTGCCGCAGGGCGTCGCCTTCGCCATGATCGCCGGGCTGCCGCCGGTCTACGGCCTGTACACCGCCATGGTCCCGGCCATCATTGCCGGCCTGTTCGGCTCCTCGCGCCATCTCATTTCCGGCCCCACCACCGCGATCTCGATCGTGGTGTTCGCGGCGGTTTCAAAATTCGCCGAGCCCGGCAGCGCCAAGTTTATCCAGCTGGCGCTGACGCTCACCTTTCTCGCCGGGGTGTATCAGCTGGTGCTCGGCCTGGCGCGCATGGGCGCGCTGGTCAACTTCATCTCGCACTCGGTGGTGGTCGGCTTCACCGCCGGCGCGGCGGTGCTGATCGCCACCAGCCAGCTCAAGCACTATTTCGGCATGCACATCCCCTCGGGGGAGTCGTTTCTGCACACCTGGCGCGACCTGATCGCGCAGCTGCCCGAAACCAACCTGTACGTGACCGGCATCGCGACCCTGACCCTGGCCACCCTGATCGTGCTCATGTGGTTCAAGCCGCGCTGGCCGGTGATGCTGATCGGCATGGTGCTCGGCAGCCTGGCCGCGGCCTTCGCCGGCGGCGAGAGCGAGGGCATCAAGCTGGTCGGCAAGCTGCCGTCGGAACTGCCGCCGCTCAGCATGCCGGACCTGCATCTGGCCGCGCTCAAGCAGCTCGGCAGCGCCGCGCTCGCCGTGGCCATGCTCGGTCTGGTGGAGGCGGTGTCGATCGCGCGTTCGGTGGCCTCGAAATCCGGCCAGCGCATCAATGGCAACCAGGAGTTCATCGGGCAGGGCCTGGCCAACGCCGTCGGCAGCTTTTTCTCGAGCTACGCCTCTTCCGGCTCCTTCACCCGCAGCGGCCTGAATTACACCGCCGGCGCGGTCACCCCGCTGTCGGCGGTCTTCGCCGCGATATCGCTGGCGCTGATCGTGCTGCTGGTCGCGCCCCTGGCCGCGCACCTGCCGATCGCCGCCATGGCGGCCGTGCTGGTGGTGGTGGCTTACCGGCTGATCGACTTCCATCACATCAAGACCATCATCTCGACCAGCAAGCGCGAGACCGCGGTGCTGGCGACCACGTTCTTCGCCACCCTGTTCGTCGAACTCGAGTTCGCGATCTACGTCGGCGTAATGCTGTCGCTGATCATCTACCTGATGCGCACCGCGCAACCGAGGGTCGCCGTCACGGTACCGGACCCGAATACCCAGCACCGCAATTTCGTCAGCGACGCGAAGCTCCCGGAGTGCCCGCAGCTCAAGGTCGTCCGTATCGACGGCTCGATCTATTTTGGCGCCGTCGACCATATCGGCGAGCGGATGCACAGCTTCGCCGAGGCCAACCCCGCGCAGAAGCACCTGCTGGTGGTCGGCACCGGCGTCAACTTCATCGACCTGGCCGGCGCCGAACTGCTGGCGGCAGAGTCGCGCCGGCGGCGCGGACAGGGTGGCGATTTGTACCTTGCCAAGATCAAGCCCGAAGCCTGTGAAACACTGCGGCGCGGCGGCTTCCGCGACCTGATCGGCGCTGACAACATCTTCCCCGGCAAAGCCAGCGCCATTGCCAATATCTTTCAGCGCCTCGACCACGCGATCTGTGCGCGCTGCGACAAGCGCATTTTTGGCGAATGCGCGCAGGTTCGCCCGATAGCGCCCGGCACCGAGGCACCCGCGGCCCCGGAATTCGGCACCCTGCCGCGTGTCGAACGCCTGCTCGTGGCGAGCGATGATTCCGAGTACAGCGCCGGCGCTATCCACGAGGCCCTGCGCATCGCCAGGAAGAGCGGCGCCCGGGTGCGAGTGATCCACCTGATCCCACGCGCCGATAGCGAGCTGACCACGGGTATCGGGGAGATTCCGGAACCGCTCCTGGCGCGGGCGCGCACGCATCTCGACGATGTCGAACGCGAGGCGACAGCCGCCGGCGTCGCTTGCGACACTGAAGTCATTTACACGAGCCTGCGTCTGTATCAGGAGATCGTCAATCAGGCCGACCAGATGAAGGCCGATCTCATCGTCATGGGTCGGCGCGGGCGACGCGGGCTGGCGCGCGTACGTCTCGGCCAGGCGACCGCCAAGGTGATCGGCCATGCACACTGCGCTGTGCTGGTCATGCCGCGCAACACCGAGATCACCGGACAGCGCCTGGTGCTCGCCACGGACGGTTCAGTCTATGCCGATGCCGCCACTTCCATGGCCGGCAGTCTCGCCAAGATATTCGCGGCACCGGTGTCGACATTGTCGGTGACGCTACCGAGCCAGTCGGACCGGCGCCACGAAGAAGCCCGTGTCGCGGCCAATCGCGCCGCCGCGTTCCTCAGGAGCCACGAGCTCGATGCGGAAGCGGTGGTGTACCACGGCCGTCCCGACGAGGTCATCGTCGAAACCGCGATTGCGAAAAAGGCTGACCTGATCGTGATCGGCAGCCATGGTCGCACCGGTCTCGATCGCGTCATGCTTGGCAGCGTCTCCGAACGCGTGATCGACGCCGCCTCGACCGCGGTGCTGGTCGCCAAGCTTTCCTGACGGCTGTTGCGTTCCGAGACGAGCCGGCCCGGTGCGCCGCCTGTACCGCACTTCTGGGAACAGCATGGACGCGCCGCACCAGCGAAGGAGCCGAACCGGATCCTGGAACCGCAAAGCCCACGGCACAGGCCGGCACTCCCGCCAAACAAGCCCCCATTAGAACAAGTCCGCACATCGATCCCGGCTTATCAAACCGGGCGCAACCGCTTAATATATGGCGTACCGGCACTGGTCGTTTAGGTGACGATGCTGGTCAGGCATTGGCGCATGGGCTGGCGCAGGTGCCCGGACATTCATTGGACCCACGTCGGATTTTTTCTGCTTTTGCTGGCATACTTCGGTGGCAAAGTTAGCGCTGGAAACACTGCTCAAACGTGACTGATGCAGCACGGGCAACCGGATGACAATAATCAAGGAATAACTTGCCGCACGAAATAAGGGGCTGACATGACTGATCCGACTTCGCACAGCGGCGGCAAGATGATAACGCGCGTCGCGGTCTACGGGTTCATATCGCTGGCGTTATATTTTGTGTTGTACTTTTTCGAGGACCCCATCCTCGCCTACACCTCGCAGGGCGGCTGGTACTTCATCGCCCCTGTCGTGATCGCCTTCGTGTTTTCCTATTTCCACGGATCCTTTACCTCCCACTTCTGGGACACCCTTGGCATCAAGGCCAAGAAATAAGGAAGCGGCGTGGATCTGGCAACGGCAACCAATTTCATTCCGCTCAACGCGCTCGACGTAACCTATCTTCTAGTCGTCGGTTTCATCGGCGGCCTGGTCAGCGGTTTCATCGGATCCGGCGGCGCCTTCGTGCTCACGCCGGCCATGATGAGCATGGGCGTGCCCGGCATCGTCGCGGTGGCCTCCAACATGTGCCACAAGTTCCCCAAGGCCCTGGTCGGCGCCATCAAGCGCGCCAAGTACGGTCAGGTGGACGTGAAGCTCGGGCTCGTGGTCGGCACCTCGGCCGAGGCCGGGGTGCTCTATGGAGCGCACATCCAGCAAATGATTCATGACAGCTTCGGCGATGCCGGTTCGAACCTGTATGTCAGCCTCGCCTTCGTCGTCTCTCTTGGCGTCATAGGCAGCTACGTGCTGTGGGACGCATTGAAAATGCGCCGCGACACCGGCGACGAACCGGAAAAGGTCGCGCGTCTCGCCCGCTGGGTCCAGTCGATCCATATCCCTGGCACGATGGTTTACTTCAAGAGCCTCAATGCCCGCGTCTCGGTCCTGTTTACCATCCCGCTTGGATTCGCCACCGGCATGCTCGCGGCGACCATCGCCGTAGGCGGCTTTATAGGTGTCCCGGCCATGCACTACGTGCTCGGGGCGCCCGCGCTCATGGCCTCCGCCACCGAACTGGTAACCGCCTTCGTCATGGGCGTAGGCGGCACGATGAAGTTTTCCTGGAGCGGGCTGGTGGATATACGCCTCGCCATGATCATTCTTGCCGGGTCCCTGTTCGGCATCCAGCTCGGCGCGATCGGCACCACCTATGTCAAGCCGCACATGATCAAGATGGTCATGGGCGTGATCATGATACTGGTGCTGGTCTCGCGCGCGATCGCCATCCCCGTCTATCTTTCCGAGCTGGAGCTCATCGAGCCGCTGGCGCCCCATCTGCCCGGCGCCCTGAGCAACATCAGTTTCGTGGTGCTGATTGGCGCGCTGGCGGCCGGCGCGGCGATCGTATTCGCGGCGCTGTGGAGCGGCATCAGCGCCTCACGCCGTGAGGCGGCACTGGCCACCGCAGCGGACGTGGCATTCGCGCCGGACACGGTGGCAGCTCCGGCCAGCCCGCAACTGTCACCGGTCGGCCGCTTCGAGCGATTCCTGCTTGCCTCCGACGGCTCGGAGTACAGCGACGGCGCCGTGCGCGAAGCCCTGCGCATGGCGAGCAAGTGCGGCGCCCGCGTGCGCGCGGTCAACGTGGTCGCCGGCGGCGACGCCGAACTTTACGCCATGGGTGAACAGCTGATCACCAAGGAGCTGAATTCCGCCCGCGCTTGCCTCGACGATGTGCACCTGCTGGCATCGTCCGCCGGCGTGGCCTATGAGAGCGAGGCCACCCAGGGCAACCAGGTTTACCAGGAAATCGTCAGTCAGGCGGAAAAAATGCAGGCCGATCTTATTATCATGGGCCGGCGTGGGCGCCACGGATTGGCGCGGCTGATGGTCGGTCCAACGACCGTGCGTGTCATCGGCCACGCGCGATGCAATGTGCTTGTTGTCCCGCGTCTTGCGAAAATCTCCGGACAGCACTTCGTCGTGGCTTCCGACGGTTCACGCTTCGGCGACACCGCCGCGCACACGGCGGCGCGGCTCGCAAAACTGTACGACTCACAGGTCACCGTGGTCTCGGTCACCCGGCCGGAACACAGCGAAGAGCGGCGTCACGAAGCACGCCAGATCGTGAACCGGCTCATTTCCTTCCTGAAGCAGGAAGGAGTCAAGGTGGAAGGCGTCGTCCCGCACGGCCGGCCCGACGAAATGATCGTCAAGACCGCGAACGAAAAAAACGCGGATTTGATCATTATCGGCAGTCGTGGACGCACGGGCCTGGAGCGGGTTCTGCTGGGCAACACATCGGAGCGCGTCATCGACCAAACCCAGTGCGCCGTGCTTGTCGTCAAGTAGGCACAGGGCCAAGTGAGCCGGTACCACCGCCTGCCAGCATGTCGACGGACCGCGTGCCGGTGAAAGAATTGCATGATCCATAAATTGCGACTCCCGTTCAGTTTGCAACGATTCCTGCCGTTCCTGGCCTGGATCGGCGAGATCCGCAACAGCCAAGTGCTGCGTGCCGACCTGATTGCCGGAATCACCGTAGCGCTGGTTCTTGTCCCGCAATCCATGGCGTACGCGCAGCTCGCCGGGCTGCCGGCCTATTACGGGCTCTATGCGGCGTTCTTGCCGCCCATGGTCGCCGCGCTGTTCGGTTCCTCGCGCCAGCTCGCCACCGGCCCGGTCGCCGTGGTGTCGCTGCTCACGGCCGCGGCGCTGCAACCGATCGCGGCAAGCGGCAGCCCGGGCTACGTGGCTTATGCCATCACCCTGTCGCTGTTCGTCGGCCTGTTTCAGCTCGGCCTGGGACTGCTGCGGCTCGGCGTGGTGGTGAATTTCCTTTCGCACCCCGTGATCATCGGCTTCACCAATGCCGCCGCGATCATTATCGCCACTTCGCAGCTCGACAAGATATTCGGCGTGCGCGTTGAAAGCGCCGAACATCATTACGAAACCGTGTGGAATACGATAGTAGCCGCCGGCCATCAGATGCACTGGCCGACATTCTTCATCGCTTCGGGCGCGTTCGCCATCATGATTGTTTTGCGGCGGATCGACCCGCGCATTCCCAACGTGCTCATCGCCGTCGCCGTCAGCACGACACTCTCCTGGATCATCCGCTTTGAGCACATCGAGACGGCCGATATCGCCCAGTTCGAAAACAAGTCGGTGCAGCTGGTGGTGCGCGACGAAATCGCGCTCACGCGCGAGATTCCGGAGCTCGACAAGGAGATACTCGACGCGGAGACGCAGTATCGTCAAACGCTCTCCCGGTTCGGCACCGACAACTCACGCACCCTGCTCGCCCAGCACGCCTACGACACGCTGAAGCTCAAGCGCGAGCGACGCATCAAGAGCGTCAAAACCGATATCGAAGAAATCAAGAAAATCCGTTTCGATCACGTGCCGGGTCCAGGGGACGCACTGGGCCGGTTCTACCTGCATGGACACGCGCCGCCGGGCGCCGTGGTCGACGGACGGCTGTGGCGCATCCGCAGCGTTGACGGGGAAAAGCTGGTCATGAACGGCGGCGGCAACGTGGTCGGTAGCATTCCCAGCGGCCTGCCGTCGCTGGCGCTGCCGAAGCTCGACTTCGGCGCCATGTTGCAGCTGCTCTCAGCGGCGATCACCATTTCGCTCATCGGCTTCATGGAGGCAATTTCGATCGCCAAGGCCATGGCCACCAAGACGCGCCAGAAACTGGACGCCAACCAGGAACTGATCGGTCAGGGGCTGGCCAATATGGCCGGCAGCCTTGCGCTGAGTTATCCCACTTCCGGTTCATTCTCGCGCTCCGCAGTCAACATCAACGCCGGCGCCGTAACCGGGTTTTCCTCGGTGGTTACCAGCATCATTGTCATCATCACCCTGCTGTGGCTGACACCGCTGCTGTACCATCTGCCACAGGCGACCCTGGCGGCGGTCATCATGATGGCGGTGGTTGGCCTGATTAACGTCAAGGCTATTCAACATGCCTGGAAGGCGCAACGTCAGGATGGCGTCGTTGCCGTAGTCACGTTCATGCTGACACTGGCGTTCGCACCGCACCTGGACAAAGGCATACTGATTGGCGCCGGCCTCGCCCTGATGCTCTATCTTTACCGCACCATGCAGCCGCGCGTGGCGGTGCTGGCGCGCCACCCGGATGGGACCCTGCGCGACGCGGAGATGTTCGGCCTCGACACCTGCAAGAACATCACCATGATCCGCTTCGACGGTTCGCTCTATTTCGCCAACACCGGCTATTTCGAGGACAAGATCCAGGAGCGCGTTGCCACCAAGCCCGAACTCAAATACGTGATCGTGCTGGCTGACGGCATCAATCAGGTAGATGCCACCGGCGAGGAAATGCTTTCGCATATGAGCGAGCGGCTGCAAGCCGGAGGCATCGAGATCTTGTTCGCTGGCGCGAAAAAACAGGTGCTGGACGTATTCCAGCGCACCGGTCTGTATCAACATCTCGGCGCCGAGCGCTTCTTCCGCACGGAAGAGCAGGCGCTGGATCATGTCTGGAAAAAACTCGGCAACAATCACGAAGTGGATTGTCCGCTCAATATCGTGTGTCCGGTCGCGCCAGCGAAGTAGTTGCAAATTTCCTTGCCCGACGCTGAATTGGGGAGGGCACGGCAATGATGCTAGAATCAGCATTCCGCATGTTGATGAGGCTGACAAGCTTTGGGTGACATTTCCACCGGCATTCTGATCGGTGCGCTAGTTTTCCTGGTGTTCCTCTCCGCCTTCTTCTCGGCTGCCGAGATCGCGATGGTGAGCCTCAACCGCCACCGGCTGCGGCATCTTGCCACCTCTGGCCACCGTGGCGCGCAGATCGCCCAGCGCCTGCTGTCCCGTCCCGATCGCTTGATCGGCGTGATTCTCCTTGGCAGCAATACAGTCAATGCACTGTTCTCGGCGCTCACCACCGTCACCGTCATTCATCTGTGGGGCGAGGAAGAAAGCTCGATCGCTATCGCGACCGTTATCATCACGCTGGTCATCCTGATATTCACTGACCTCGCGCCGAAAACACTCGCCGCTCTGCATCCGGAACGCATCGCCTTCCCCAGCGCCTTCGTGTTGCGGCCGATGCTGTGGCTCATCTACCCGGTGGTGTGGGTTATCAACGGCATGGCCAACGGTCTGTTGCGGCTCATCGGCGTGCGCGTGCAGGCCCGTTCCGCCGACCAAGTGAGCCCGGAGGAATTGCGCGCCATCATCATGGAAGCCGGCGTGCTGATACCGGAATCGCATCAGGACATGCTGCTGGCAATCCTCGACCTGGAAAAGATCACTGTCGACGATGTGATGGTGCCGCGTGGAAAAATCGAAGGCGTCAATCTCGACGTCGAATGGGACGATATCGTGTCCCAGCTTACCGGCAGCCGCTACACCCGGCTACCGGTTTACCGCGGCAGCCTCGACAACGTCAGCGGCATGATCCACGTGCGTCGTGTGCTGAACCTGATGCGCGAGGGCAAGCTCGACAAAGAGTCGCTGGAACAGGCCGTCGTTGAGCCCTATTTCATTCCATCGGGCACGACGCTGACGACGCAGCTGCTGAACTTCCGGCAGGTTAAACGCCGCGTCGGTCTCGTGGTGGACGAATACGGCGACATCCAGGGGCTGGTCACGCTGGATGAAATCCTCGAGGAGATCGTCGGTGATTTCACCGCCCACGCCATGGGCAGGATCGAGGACGTCCACCCCCAGAGCGACGGCAGCTACCTTATTCGCGGCACGGTGAGCCTGCGCGACCTGAACCGCCAGCTCGACTGGAAACTGCCCACCGACGACTCCCGCACCCTCAATGGGCTGATCGTGGAATACCTGGAAGATATCCCCGAGCCCGGGACCAGCCTGATGATCCACGGCTTCCAGGTGGAAATCCTGCGCACCCGCGGCACTGCCATCGAGATCGCACGCGTGCGACCGGCTGCAAATCTCACGGCCGAAACCCCCTCCGCACCTGAATGATCGAGGACGGCAACGGCTTGAATTTTCCACCCCCAGGCTCTAGCATCCCGCGCAACAAGACGCGGCAGGAAACCCCCGCGTTGTTTCGCGAAGGTTTAAATAAATCAACAAGATAACGCAAGTGGGGAACCGCCCCCTGCGCATTGCCGGTTAACCACAATCTTGTCGCCTCTAACACTCGCCTATCTGGCCCTCATCAGCGCCCTGGCCTCCGGGATCATCGCGTTGGGAGCGGACCGTTACCCCGCCCTGTTGCGCTATGGCTCATCCATTCTGCTCGGCCTGTGCGGTCTGCTGGCGGTCATCACCGGTTTGTGGGCCATGATCGACGAAGCACCCACGAAAGATTTGCTCGCGCTCGGCCTGCCGTGGCTGAAGTGGCACCTGCGACTGGATGCGCTCTCCGGATTTTTCTTTGGCGTCGTCGGGATACTCGTGTTTGCCGTCAGTCTGTTTGCCCCCGGCTACCTGCGCGAATATACCCACCGGAAAAACCAAAACGCACTTTCGGTGCTCGGCCTGTTCACGGGTCTGTTCATCCTGGGCATGCTCCTGGTGCTGCTCGCGGACGACGCTTTTGTCTTCATGATCTCGTGGGAGTTGATGTCGGTCTCGAGTTATTTTCTGGTCGTGTATCAGCATCAGCACGCCGCCAACCGGCGCGCGGCATTTCTGTACCTGCTCATGGCGCACATCGGCGGTCTGGCGATACTTCTGGGTTTCGGCGTGCTCGCCGGTTTTGGCGGCGGGTTTACTTTCGGTGCCATGCGCGCGGCGGAACTTTCCGCCACCTGGGCCTCGATCGCGTTCGCGCTGGCTTTCTTCGGCTTTGGCATGAAGGCCGGCATGGTGCCGCTGCATGCGTGGCTGCCGGAGGCGCATCCGGTGGCGCCCTCGCATATCTCGGCACTGATGAGCGGCGTCATGCTGAAGGTAGCCATCTACGGACTGATCCGTTTCACCTACGATCTGATCGGCGATATTCAGTGGCAGTGGGGCTTGGTCATGCTGGTCATCGGTTCGGCATCCACCCTGCTTGGCGTGCTGTACGCGATGCTGCGCAACAATCTCAAGCGCCTGCTGGCTTACAGCTCGATTGAGAATATCGGCATCATCCTCTCCGGTCTCGGCCTGTCCATGATTTTCATCGGCACCGGCCACAAGATTCTGGGCGTGATTGGATTGATCGCGGCGCTTTATCACGTCCTCAGCCACGCGCTGTTCAAGGGCCTGTTGTTTCTGGGCGCCGGCGCCATCGCGCATGCCACGCATGAATACGATCTCAATAACATGGGCGGCCTGATCCGGCGCATGCCGCAGACGTCGGTCTTTTTCCTGATTGGGTGCATGTCCATTGCCGGCATACCATTGCTCAATGGCTTCGTCTCGGAATGGCTGACGTTCCAGACCGCCTTGCAGGCACCGGTGCTCGAGAGCGGCGTGCTACGCAGCATCATCCCGGTGGCGGCGGCGGTGCTGGCGCTGTCGGCCGCGCTCGCGGCCGCCTGTTTCGTCAAGGTCTACGGCGTCGCCTTCCTGGGGCAGGCGCGCAGCCGCCACGCGGCGCGGGCGCGCGAGGTTGATTTCGGCATGCGCGCCGCCATGGGGTTGCTCGCTTTCTTGTGCGTGGTTTTCGGAATTTTTCCCTCGACGGTGATCAGTATTATCGATGCGGTTCCCAACCTGCTTCTGGGGGCCGGGCCTCCCAGCGCCACGGCGCAGGGCTGGTTGTGGCTCACGCCGATTTCGCCCAAGGTGGCTTCCTACTCCGCGCCGCTGGTGTTCGTGGCCATCATTATATTTGCGTTGATCAGTTATCTGGTGCTGCGCCGGCGCGCGGTGGACATCCGGCGCGGTCCCGCCTGGGACTGCGGTTTCGGCTCGCTCAACTCGCGCATGCAGTATACCGGCACCGCCTTTTCCATGCCGATCCAGCGCATCTTCGCGCCGGTCTGGGACTTGAAAGAGGAAATCGAGGAAACGAAAAATTCCGCGCAACCATTGCGCACCGAGGGCATGCGCCATCAGATGCAGGCGCTGGACCGGTCCTGGTCGCGCGTCTATGAGCCGATTGGCCGCCTCGTGCTGCTGGCGGCGCGCCGCATCGGCCGCATCCAGACCGGCAGCATTCACACCTATCTCGCGTATTCCTTCTTTACGCTGATCCTGCTGTTGTGGGTGGTGACATGATTAGCTGGCTGCTGGCACTTGCCCAAACGCTTTTGTTCATCGCCATGGCGCCGTTCCTGCTTGGCTGGATCAAGCGCGTCAAATGCCACATGCAGAACCGCGCGGCGCCGTCGCTGTGGCAGCCCTACCGCGACCTCGCCAAACTGTTCCGCAAGCACGTGGTGATGGCGGAGCAGGCCTCGTGGATCTTCCGCGCCACGCCCTACATCGTGTTCGGCGCCACCGTGCTCTGCGCCGCCGTGGTGCCGCTGGTGGCGGTGAACCTGCCAACGGCTGCCATTGCCGACGTCATTGTGCTGGTGGCTTTCTTTTCGCTGGCGCGCTTTTTCACGGCGCTGGCCGGCATGGACGTCGGCACCGCCTTTGGTGGCATGGGCTCCTCGCGTGACATGATGATTGGCGCGCTCGCCGAACCTGTCTTGCTGATGGCGGTGTTCACGATGGCGATGACGGCCTCCACCACCAACCTGTCGGAGGCCACGACGTACACGTTGAACAGCGGATTGGTCCTGCGGCCTTCGTATATCTTCGCGATGCTGGGGCTGATGATGGTGGCGGTGGCGGAAACCGGGCGCGTGCCGGTGGACAACCCGGCCACGCACCTGGAGCTGACCATGGTGCATGAGGCCATGATCCTGGAATACAGCGGCCGCCATCTGGCGCTGATCGAATGGGCCGGCCAGATCAAGCTGATGATTTACATGGTGCTCATTGCCAATATCTTTTTCCCCTGGGGCATCGCCACTGAGTTGGAGGCGAACGACCTTGCCGTGGGCCTGGTCGCCATCGCCGGGAAGCTCGTATTGCTCGGCGTCGTGCTCGTTACCTGGGAAACCGTGATGGCCAAGATGCGTTTGTTCCGCGTACCACAGTTTCTGGGCTTCGCGTTCCTGCTGAGCCTGCTCGGCATGCTGACGCACGTTGTGTTAGAGACGGGAGGCTGATATGGATTTTACGCAACTCAGTCTCTACGATCAGGCGATTCTGCTGTTCGCGGCGCTCATTCTTTTCACGTCATTTATCATGCTGGCGCAGCCGCGCATCGTGCCGTTGATTCATGCATTTGCCTGGCAGGGCGTGTTGCTCGCCGTTACGACGACGCTCGTGGCCTACGCCACGGATCACCCGCATCTCTACATTTCGGCCGGCATGACCTTCGCGCTCAAGGCCCTGTTGATTCCCTGGATGCTGCACCGGCTCGCGGTCCGGCTCAAGATTCATCGCGATATCGAGGCCGTGACGTATCCGTCCCTGACGCTGCTGGCCGGCGCCAGCCTCGTCGTCTTCAGCTATTACGTCGCGATCCCCATCGTGCAGCTCTCGGCGCTGGTGGCGCGCAATGCCATCGCCATCAGCATCGCCATCATTCTGCTCGGCATGCTGATGATGATCACGCGCAAGAAGGCGATCTCCCAGGTGGTCGGCTTCATGTCTATCGAAAACGGATTGTTCTTTGCCGCGGTGGTGTCGACCTACGGTATGCCGATGGTGGTCGAACTGGGCGTCGCCTTCGACGTGCTGGTAGCCGCGATTCTCTTTGGCGTGTTCTTCTTCCAGATGCGCGAGTCCATCGATTCGCTCGACGTGGACCGGCTTAACCGGCTGCGGGAGGGGGACGAATGACGGCGGTGTGGCTGATCCTGCTGATTCCTCTTGTCGGCATCGTCTTGATGGCGCTCATTGGCCATACCCGCGTGGCCGGCTGGTTCAACGTCACCATGTCCGCCGTGAGTTTTGTGGTTTCGGTGTGGCTGGCGCTGATCGTGTACGCGGATGGGCCGCTGCTGTCCCCGAGCCGCATGCTTTATATCGACGCTTTCAATGTTTACCTTGTCACGCTCACGGCCTTCGTGGGACTGACCACGGCGATCTTCTCGCGTCCCTACATGCAGCACGAAGTTGAAACGCGACAGATCAGCAAGGGCCGCATGCGGTTGTATCACTCCATGTACCAGGGCTTCATGTTCGCCATGCTGGCGGCGCTCACGACTAATAATGTCGGCATCCTGTGGGTGGCGATGGAGGGGGCAACGCTGGCCACCGTGTTACTCGTCTCACTTTACCGCACCCCGGAAGCAGTGGAGGCCGCCTGGAAGTATTTCATACTCTGCGGTGTCGGCATTGCCCAGGCGCTGTTCGGCACGGTGCTGCTGTTTTTCGCGGCAGAGCGTGTCGTGACCGTGCGCGATGACGCACTGCTATGGAATGTGTTGTACAGCTCCGCCGCGCAGCTGGAGCCGACGGTGCTGACACTGTCGTTTGTGTTCCTGCTCGTGGGCTACGGTACCAAGGTGGGCCTGGTGCCGCTCCACAACTGGCTGCCGGACGCGCACTCCGAGGGCCCCACGCCGATGTCGGCAATTCTTTCCGGATTGCTGCTCAATGTCGCGCTGTACGCGCTGGTGCGCGTGAAAATGATCGTTGACGGTTCGCTGCAAAACCATCTGGCGGGATACTTGATGATGGCCTTCGGCCTGCTGTCGTTCACGGTCGCGTGCCTGTTCCTGCATCGCCAGCGCGACATCAAGCGCATGTTCAGCTATTCGTCCATCGAGCACATGGGATTGATGACTTTCGCTTTTGGTATCGGCGGACCGATCGCCACGTTCGGAGCGTTGCTGCACATGACGGTGCACTCGCTTACCAAGTCCGCCATTTTCGTCACGGTTGGTCACGCGGCCCAGATTGCCGGCACCCAGTCCATTGAAAAAATCCGCGGGCTGATCCGCACTCAGCCTACCGTCGGCTGGGGGTTGTTGATCGGCACCATGGCCATCGCCGGGTTTCCGCCGTTTGGAGTGTTTACCAGCGAATTCCTCGTGCTCGTCGCCACCATGAAATCCTGGCCGTGGCTGACCGTGCCGCTGCTCGTGGGGCTGGCGGTGGCATTCGCCGGTTTGTTCCGGCACATCCATCCGATGGTGTACGGCGATCAGCCGGAAGGCCAGGTGCCGGTGAAGGCCAACATGTTGCCGGTGATGATCCAGCTCGGGCTGGTGCTCTGGCTGGGCATCGCCATTCCCGTGTTTCTGTCGAAATGGTTTGAGCAGGCCACGGTGCTGATTTCCGGGAGTTCACCGCTATGACTGCCGACTGGCTGACTGCTTTTCTCGGCAGGCTCACGACGCGGGAGATTCAGGCGCAGGAGGAGCCGGCGGCCGGTTTGGCACCGGCTCACCTGTTGACCGTCCAAGCCGATGACTGGGGACAATTTGCCCATGAGGCTAAAAACTGGGATTGCCGCTGGGTGGCGGCCTGGGGCGAGGACAGCGGGGATGACCTCATCGCCAATGCCTGTTTTGAAAAAGACGGCACCTATCTGGTGGCGCGCACGCACGTCAAGCGCGCGACTCCCATTTTGCCCTCGCACACGCCTTATTTTCTGGCGGCCGATCGCCCCGAGCGCCACATGCAGGACATGTTTGGGATTGCCTTCATGGATCATCCGGATCCGCGCCGTTGGACGCGGCACCGGGCGTGGAAGGAGTCCGAGTATCCGCTACGCAAGAATTTTCCCGCGGCAGGAAATCCGCTTGCCCAGACACCCCCGAACGACAACTACCGCTTCCTTTTCGCGCACGGCAGCGGTGTGTACGAGATTCCCGTTGGCCCGGTGCACGCGGGCATCATCGAGCCGGGACATTTCCGTTTTCAGGCCGTGGGCGAGACCGTGCTCAACCTGGAAGAGCGGCTGGGCTATGTGCACAAAGGTATCGAGAAAATCGCGGAAGGACGCGACGCCAAGGGATTGGCGCGTCTCGCGGGACGCGTTTCCGGTGACTCCACCGTGGCGCACGCCTGGGCCGCCTGCATGGCGATGGAAAAGGCGGCAGGCATCGAAGTGCCGCCGCGGGCGCTGGCGCTGCGCGCCATCATGGCCGAGCGTGAGCGCGTGGCCAATCATCTGGGCGACATCGGTGCGATTTGCAACGACGTTTCATTTGCCTTTGCCTTTTACCAGTTCGGACGCTTGCGCGAAGTCTGGCAGCGCGTATCGCGCGAGACCTTCGGTCATCGCTTCATGATGGACCGTATTGTTCCGGGAGGCGTGCTTTCGGATCTTGACGATCAGGCGTCGGGATCGATGCAAAAGCAGATGGTATCTCTGAAAAAAGAACTCGATGGCCTGTATAACATCATTGACGACTTGCCCTCGCTCGAAGACCGGCTCGATACCACCGGACACCTCAGCCCGGAAACCGCCAAGGCCTTCGGGGCGCTGGGCTACGTGGGACGCGCCAGCGGCATACCGTACGACGTGCGCAAGGATGCGCCGTATGCGCCCTACGACCGTTTGAGCGTCGAGGTGCCGGTATTTCAAGACGGTGACGTCGCCGCGCGTGTCAAGGTGCGGGCAGAGGAAATCCTGGCGTCATTCAAGCTGATTGAAACACTGATCGAATATTTGCCCCCCGGGTCTGTACGCGCTGACTGGAAACCTGCGCCGGCGGGCGCCGAAGGCCTGGGATTCACTGAGGGTTTCCGTGGTGAAATTCTTGCTTACGTGCGCTTCGGCGAAAACGGACAGATCGCGCGCTACTTCCCGCGCGATACGAGCTGGCTGACCTGGCCGACGCTCGAGAAGCTGATACGCGACAACATCGTCCCGGATTTTCCGGTATGCAACAAATCCGTGAACGGCTCTTATTCTGGACACGATTTATAGATCATGCTGCGTATACTTGGAAAAATTCAACGTATCGGCATCGTCACCGAGCCTCTGCCGAAAATTGACGAGCCCGCGCTCGAAGAGGTGGGTGCGCAGATCAAGGCAAAGATCGGCGAGATGTTCAGCGGCAGCCTGGCGATCCGTCAGGTGGACGCCGGATCGTGCAATGGCTGTGAGCTGGAGATCCACGCGTTGAACAATCCTTATTATGGTATCGAGCGTTTCGGTGTGCATTTCGTCGCCAGCCCGCGCCATGCCGACATGCTGCTCGTGACCGGGCCGGTGTCGCGCCACATGGAGGCGGCGCTGCGCCGTACTTATGATGCCACGCCGGAGCCCAAGCTCGTGATTGCCGTCGGCGAATGCGGCGCCAATGGCGGTGAATTTGGCGTGAGCTATGCTTCGTGCGGCGCGGTGTCGAACGTCATTCCGGTGGATGCGGTCATCCGTGGCTGCCCGCCGACACCACTGGATCTGATGCGCGGGATACTACAAGCCGTCGGGGAACTGCCTGCCCTCAAATGATTCTGCGATCCATAGGTTCTGCTGCGGGACGGGCCGCCCTTGCCGTTCCGGGGTGATGCCCGTATAAAGCTTTCAATGGATACCCACAATAAACCCATCGCGCAGCGCATCGAATGGCTGATGGAGCATGCGCACCGGCACGCGGAGGCCTTTACCAGTTCCGAGGCCTTTCTTGCCCGGCAACGCTATCTGGCGCAGCACACGTCGGCGGTGGCGGCGCTCAAGTGCATGGATGGGCGGATAAATCTTTCTGTTGCCACCCATACGCCGCTTGGCATCATCCAGCCTTTTCGCAATCTCGGTGGAATGTTCGATCTCGGTTGGCCCCACCTGGGCGAGGTACTCGCCAGTTATGTGCATGACAAGGTCGCCACCGGGCGCCGCGTGCTGCTGCTCATCACTTATCACTATTCGAAAAGCGACAAACAGCGGGGCTGCGCCGGTTTCAACTTCGACACCGAAGCCGCGCGTGCACATACTTATGCCATCAAGCGTCAGGTCGAGCATGTCTTCGGCGCCAATCACGACACGGTCTATCCGATCGTGTGCGGCTTCGAAACCGACGAGGACGCGCTGGTGCTGCACGGCACCAACGGCGAGCCGATGGATGTGTCACGTCTTGCCGCACGCGACCAGGAGGGTTTGCGCCCGGCGCTGGAAAAAATATTCCCGGATATGCCGAGCCAGGTGCGGTTCGATCTGGAGCCACTGGTGCTCGGCAACCAGGCGCGTATCGCCGAGGTGCGCAAGCTATCGCGCACGCTGGATGTGGAACACCGCGAGTGGATGATCTGCGTCGGGCGCGGCTTCGATTTTTTGCACATGCCCAACCTCGCGCTGATCATTGGCCCTTACAGCCCGAATCTTGCCGAGCCGATCAGCATTGCCGGCGGCATTATCGAGAACAACATGCGCGCGAGGCGGATACCCGACGACGGTTTCCTGCTGCTGGCCTCGGTGCCCTATGCCGAAATCGGCGTGGACCGCGCGCGTGCCGAACTGAAATCGCGTTTTCTTTCGAAGTTCGCCGCCGATGTCATCCGCAGCGGACATCCGTCGCTCGCGGCCAAGATGCAGGTGCGCACCGCCGTGCTTGATTGGCGTTCTCGTACTCTGGAGACTATCAACGCAGAATAGCCCTTATCCATCCGTGGAACACATCGTCTTTCTCGACCGTGACAGCATTCAGGCCAATATTCGCCGGCCCGGATTTCCGCACGAATGGCGTGATTACCCGGCAACCATTGCCACGCAGGTCACCGATCATTTGAGTAATGCGACCATTGCCATCAGCAACAAAGTTCCGCTGATGGCAGAGAACCTCTCACCGCTCCGGAATCTCAAGATGATCGCGGTATGCGCCACGGGAACCAACAACATCGATCTCGATTATTGTCGTGAGCATAAGATCACTGTCTCGAATATCCGTAACTATGCTGTGAATGCCGTTCCCGAGCATGTCTTCACCTTGATCCTGGCTCTGCGACGCAATCTTCCAGGTTATCGCGAAGATGTAAACAACGGGCTGTGGCAGAAGGCCGAACAATTCTGTTTGTTCACCCGCCCCATCCTGGATTTGCACGGCAGCACGCTGGGCGTGATTGGCCACGGGGCGCTGGGCCAGGCCACGGCCAAACTGGGTGAGGCCTTCGGCATGCGCGTACTTTTTGCCGAACATAAGGGTGCGGCACAAATCAGGTCTGGTTACACATCCTTCGAGACCGTCCTCGCTGACAGCGATGTCATCAGCCTGCACTGCCCGCTTACACCCGCGACGCACCATCTGATCGGCGCACCGGAATTCAGGGAAATGCGCCGTCACGCCTTGCTCATCAACACCGCCCGCGGCGGCTTGGTGGATGAAGCGGCGCTGGTACAGACGCTCAAGGATGGCGTGATCGGCGGAGCGGGATTCGATGTGCTGACTACAGAACCTCCGCGCGCAGGTAATCCACTGCTCGATCTTCGCCTGCCCAATTTCATCCTGACGCCGCACGTCGCCTGGGCCAGCCGCAACGCCATGCAGATCATGGCGGACCAGCTGGTCGACAATATCGAAGCCTTCGTCCGCAGTGCGCCGCAAAATCGGGTCGTCTAGGCAACGTTACAGGACTACAATTGCACAGGCATGACGCCCGCCAAACCCCAGCGTACTGTGTTTTTCGTCTCCGACCGCACCGGCATCACGGCCGAGCTGCTGGGTAAGACGTTGCTGACACAGTTTCCCGGTATTGAATTCCGCCGACGTACCTTGCCGTTTGTGGATACGGTGGAAAAAGCAAAAACTGCACTCGCGGAGATCAATGACACCGCCCAAAAGGAAATTCAGCGGCCAATCGTCTTCAGCACCTTGATCAATGAAGAGGTTCGCGCGTCAATGACATCCGACAGCGCCCTGTTCATCGATCTCTTCGCGAATTTCATTCAGCGCCTGGAAGCGGAATTGGGCCTGGAGTCTTCCCATGCCCTCGGACTCAGCCACGGCATGGGTGATGAGCTGGTCTACCAGAAACGCATGGACGCATTGAATTACACGCTGTCACATGACGACGGCATGCATACCAACAACTATGACCGGGCCGAGGTGATCCTGGTCGGTGTATCACGCACCGGCAAAACGCCCACCTGTCTTTATCTGGCGATGCAGCACGGTATCTGTGCCGCCAATTATCCGCTGACACCCGATGATTTTACCGATCATGCTCTGCCGAAACCGCTGCTGCCGCACCGCGCCAAGTTGTATGGTTTGACGATACTGGCTGAGCGGTTGGCTAAAATCCGTCACGAACGCAAGCCCGAAAGCCGTTATGCCTCCCTGGAAAATTGCCAGAGCGAAATCCGCGCCGCCGAGGCTCTGCTGCGCCAGGCGCATATCCCCATTCTCGATACCACCACCATGTCCGTGGAGGAAATCGCTATCTCGATTCTTTACGGAACGGGTCTGATCAAGCGCCTTAAAAATTAACTGACGCCGCGTTCTCTGGCTTTCGCCTGCTTCACTGCCACATCATCTCGCACATAGACCGGCAGTGCCTGTTCCGCGGGAAGCGCCTTTCCTGCTTGGCACGCCACAGCCCCAAGATGGCCAATATGCCGAGCGAGCGGATAAGCCCCTGTTTGCCATGTCATGACGTGCTTGCCCATACGCGCCAATAACGCCGCATGATACTGGTCCCAGCCATTGCCGGCGCCAACCCAATCATTTCCTTCAGGTAACCGAGCATCGGACGGTGCGACCACACTTTCAATGCCGATCAGTTCGACAATATTGTGATTATTTCTTACAAAAGCACCGAGATAGATCTGATTCATGTGCGCATCGAATGCCGCCAACACTTTGAGAGCATTCTCCCCCTGCGCCAATGCGGCAAGCGATGAAACTGGAACCACTGGGGTATCCGCTCCGAAAGCCAGGCCCTGCGCCACCCCCGCGCCGATGCGCAGCCCCGTGAACGACCCCGGGCCGCGACCGAAGGCAATCGCGTCGAACTGCGTCAGGGAAAACCCGGATTCCACCAGCAGGCCGTCCACCATGGCAAGAATGCGACCGGAATGCTGGTTGCCGGATTCAAATCGTTCCCTCACGGCACCATCCGTCCAGATCGCGACGGAACAGGCTTCGGTGGAGGTCTCCAGGGCGAGAATTTTCAAGGCAGGAAAAAACGGAAGCCTAGCTGTACATCGGTTTGTTGTCGTACAGATTCAACCAACCCTTGAGAATACGGTAGATCACCCAAAGTGCGACCACACCAATGATTATCCAGCCAATGATAAAAATATAGGTAAGCACTCCCAGCACAAACCACGGCAGACTGAACCAGAATGTGCGGATTTGCCAGCGGAAATGCGACTCAAGCCATGTTCCGCGCACATCGTCACCCTTGATGTAATTGATCATCACAGCAATGACAAAAGTAATAACAAACAGGAAGCTGACCGCCTGCAGGGCATATACCACCATGGTGATATTTTTCAGTCTCTGGAGATCGCTGGCATCGGACATGATGGGTTGATTCATTCCATTCCTCTGGGATTGTCATGGTGCTGTGTTAAGTGATTATCCGGCGGCAGGCAGGCGCGGCATCCCGGCCGGAAAACCGAATAATAACGAAAATACACGAATAGCCATACCGGCAGGAGCCCAATCCAAATCCACTCCCAGACGCCAGCTACCCGTTCACCTTTCCACCAGGCCACGGTAACCATGATCGACTGGATCAGGCTTAAAAAGAATACCATCCCCAGAATGAAGACGGCTGCTAATTTAATCCAGATGGCCTGCACAGGATGCTTCAGTCAAGCTGATCACCAAGCCGTTGTGCCAGCTCCCGGGCCAGCTCCGCACCGGTTTTCGTATGCGTGCGAGTGACGTGCTTGCGAACAACCCAAATCGGATCGGGAAAGTGAGCGTCGTCAGCAAAACGCGGGATAACATGCCAGTGTAAATGCGGAACCTGGTTACCCAGCGAGGCCAGATTGATTTTGTCCGGATGCATCGTTTCTCGCAGAATCTCCTCGGTAACGAATACCACCGCCATCAGATGCGAGCGCTCCGGTTCCGTGAGATCGGTCATTTCCTTCACGTGCGCCCCCCAGATTACCCGGCAGAAGCCGGGATAATCGGGGTCTTCCACGAAGATCACGCGGCATCTGTCGTCCTGCCAGAGGACTTTCTCATTTTCGGGATGACAGAGCAAACAAGGCTTCATAAAAAGAAAGAATTGACAGGATTTACGGGATTAAAACCGGAACGGAAGCAATTGAAAAGGCATTTTGTTTTTTGAATCCTGTAAATCCTGTCCATTCCAATTCTTATCCTTTCACTGTCTTTACCTTCGAAGCCGCGAGCTTGGCGCGGGAACGAGCCTCATCGGTCGTGGCGCCGTTTGCCAGCGCCACACCCATGCGCCGGCGCGTGAACGCCTCGGGCTTGCCGAACAACCGCAGATCGGACTGCGGCACACGCAGTGCCTCATCCAAGCCCTCAAAAGCAATGCCCTTGGCCTCCATGCTCCCGTAAATCACTGCACTCGCGCCGGGTGCACGCATGGCTACCGACACTGGCAGCCTGAGAATGGCGCGGGCGTGCAATTCGAACTCATTTTGGGCCTGACTGATCATGGTCACCATGCCGGTATCGTGCGGGCGCGGGCTGACTTCGCTGAACCAGACGTGATCGCCCTTGACGAACAGCTCCACGCCAAAAATTCCGCGGCCACCCAGATTGTCAGTGACTTTCCTGGCAATCTCGCGTGAGCGTTTCAGCGACTTTTCACTCATGGCTTGCGGTTGCCAGGATTCGACATAGTCTCCCTTGACTTGCACATGTCCGATCGGTTCACAAAAAAAGGTTTCCAATTTTCCCGAATCGCCGATAGCCCGCACTGTCAACAGCGTGATTTCATAATCGAACTTGATGATCTCTTCGACAATCACCCGAGTCTGATTAACGCGCGCGCCACTCATGGCGTATTCCCAGGCTTTGGCGACATCATCCGGCCCATTCACCACCGACTGCCCCTTCCCGGAGGAAGACATCACCGGCTTGATCACACAGGGATAACCAATGCCTCCATCAATGGCCTCTTTGAGCTCGGTCATGCTGGTGGCAAAGGCATAACGCGAAGTCGGCAGTTCCAGCGTCTCGGCCGCCAGCCGCCGGATTCCTTCACGGTTCATGGTGAGCTGTGTGGCGCGCGCCACGGGAATCACCTCAGCCAGCTTGTCGCGCTCAATTTCCGCCAGCATGTCCGTGGCGATGGCCTCAATCTCGGGGACGATGATGTGCGGGCGTTCCTTTTCCACCAATGCGCGTAGCGCGGCACCATCCGCCATGTTAATCACATGCGCACGGTGCGCGACCTGATGTCCCGGTGCATCGGGATAACGATCCACGGCGATGACTTCAACGCCAAATCGCTGCAAGGCAATAATAACTTCCTTGCCCAACTCTCCCGCGCCCAGCAACATGACCCGCGTCGCGCCGGGGCTCAGTGGTGTACCGATTTTCATTATTTTTAACCTCTACGCGAAATGATTGTGACCTGTTTCCCGTGGCTGATAGGGCTTACCGGCTTCATCGACGATACGCAGACCCGGCTCCGCTTCGATGACACCGATACGGTGAAATCCACAGGCAGGCGCAAGCTTTTCCAAGGCGGCTCTGTTTTTCTCCGGTGAGGTAAAACAGAGTTCGTAGTCATCACCGCTTGCCAGCACCATGTCCCAACCCGTCTCCCTGAGATGAGGTCGGCTGGTCGGGGAAACAGGTATTTTGTCGAGTCTGATTTGCGCGCCAACCTGGCTCATTTTCAGGATATGACCCAAATCCGCCAAGAGACCATCGGAAATATCGATGGCGCTGTGGGCAATACCCCGCAAGGCCATGCCCTCGCGCACACGTGGCGTAGGACGGTCCAGCCGCTCAGCAACAACCCCCAGTTCATGTTCTGATAAGCGAATACCGCCCAGACGGGAACGCAACGCCAGCGCCGCGTCACCCAATGTGCCCGTAATATAGATCCCGTCACCCGCCTTGGCACCCGACCGACGCAGCGCCTTGCCTGCGGGCACAAAGCCATGCGCCTCAATGGCGATGGCCAGCGGTCCGCGCGAGGTATCTCCGCCCACCAGTTGCACGTTATGTTCTTTAGCCAGCTGAAACATGCCCCGGCAAAACGGCTCAAGCCAGCGGGCATCTGCCTTGGGCAGCGTCAGGTTCAACAGGAACCAGGCCGGCTCCGTGCCCATGGCCGCGAGATCGCTCAAGTTGACCGCGAGGGCCTTGTGACCGAGGGTAAACGGGTCGACGTCCGGGAGAAAATGCACGCCGGAAACCAGCAGATCGGATGTCACCGCTAACAGTTGACCAGCGGGCGGTTGCAAGAGCGCGGCGTCATCGCCGATACCGGCGACCACATCAGGACGCGAGACGTCCTGGCGCGTAAAAAAATTGTGGATGAGCTCGAATTCCGTCATATGGAATTTTTTACCGACTCCTCCTCTCCCTCGACGGGAGAGGGCAAGGGGTGAGGGTGATGCGTCTCTGATAAGCACGCGGCATTATTATATCGCTCGGGATTTATATGATACCCCTCACCCTATCCCTCTCCCGCAAGGGGAGAGGGAAACCCTGCATTCGACTTCCCGTCAGGCCGTGGAACGCTCAGCCTTGATTTCGCGCGAACGCAGACCCGCGGCGATCTTGTCGAGAATGGCGTTGACGTATTTGTGGCCATGCTCGGCGCCAAAGGTTTTGGCCAGCTCTACGGCCTCGTTCAGGATGACCTTGTAGGGAATCTCGGGATGGAACTCGAACTCGTAGGTGCCGATGCGCAGGCACGCCAGCTCCACAGGATCAACGTCGTTGAGTTTACGGTCAAGATGCGGGGCGATGTGATCGTCCAGCTCGTGCAGATGCAGTGGAATCTCGCGCACCAGGTGATGGAAATAGTCGAGGTCGACGTCAGCCATCTCGTGATCGAGAATGAAGTGATCCTCGATATCGTGCGGCGGCTGCTCGGTAAGCTGCCATTGATAAAGGGCCTGCACGGCGGCGCGGCGAGCCTTGTGACGACTGCCCTTGACCATAGACCCTCCGTCAGACGCGCAATTTCTTGAGCAGATTTACCATTTCAATTGCGGTGAGCGCAGCATCCACGCCCTTGTTACCGCTCTTGGTGCCCGCGCGCTCAATGGCCTGCTCGATGGTGTCAACCGTCAACACGCCAAAGGCAACCGGCAGATCGAATTGCATGCTGACTTGCGAGACACCTTTGGCGCATTCGCCGGCAACGTATTCAAAATGCGGTGTCGCGCCGCGAATAACCGCGCCAAGCGCGATCAGCGCATCGTATTTACCGCTGGCAGCCATGGTTTTCAGAGTCAACGGCATCTCGAAAGCACCCGGCACGCGAACGACTTCTATGTTAACAGCTTCGGCACCATGACGCACCAGCGTGTCGATCGCGCCTTCGAGCAGGCGCTCACCAATGAAACTGTTGAAACGACCTAGAGCAATTCCAAAGCGTGCAGTGCGTGCAATCAAATCGCCATCAATGGTTTTAACATCATTCATCCGGATACCTTTTTGTTTTGTTTACGCTGAGTACCTGAGAGTTGCGCTGGGTCGTTTTCAATGTACTCCACGATCTCCAATCCGAAACCGGACAGGCCGGGTGCTTTCATGGCATGTCCCAACACGCGCATTTTGCTCACGCCGAGATCCGCCAAAATCTGGCTCCCCAAACCATAGGTGCGCATTTCCTGGTGACCGCGCTTGCCTGTGGTCGATTCTAATACTTTGCCCTGCTCCTGAAAATGCCGAACGCGCTGTACCAGATCAGCGGGCTTCTCATGCTGTTGCAGTATAACCATCACGCCCGCGCCTTCGGCAGCCACGTGTGCGAGCGCCTCGTGCAAGGTCCAGGAGCCGGCACGATGCGCCGTGGTGACGAGGTCGAGCAGGCTTTCTTGCATGTGCACGCGCACGAGCGCCGGGCGATCGCGGCGAATCTCGCCCTTGACCAGGGCAAGATGCACCGAGTCACTGATATCGTCATGGTAAGCCAGCACGCGGAAGTCACCGAATTCCGTCGGCATCGTGCACTCACCGACACGCTGGATGGTCGATTCGTGTTCCGTACGGTAGCGGATAATATCGGCGATAGTGCCAATTTTGAGACCATGCTGCTGGGCGAATTTTTCCAGTTCTGGAAGGCGCGCCATGGTGCCGTCTTCGTTCATGATCTCGCAGATGACGCTGGCTGCTTCTAGCCCGGCAAGACGCGCAAGATCAACACCCGCTTCGGTGTGTCCAGCGCGCGCCAGCACCCCGCCGCGCTGCGCCATCAGCGGGAATACATGGCCGGGTTGCACCAGATCGCTGGGCCTCGCGCCCTGCCTGACGGCAGCCTGGATAGTACGTGCGCGATCGGCGGCAGAGATACCGGTGGTCACGCCTTCCGCTGCCTCAATGGTGACAGTGAAATTGGTCGAACGCTGATGATGCGTGTCGTTCACCATGAGCGGCAGCTGCAACTGGCGACAACGATCCTGCGTCAGCGTGAGACAAATCAGGCCGCGGCCATAACGCGCCATGAAATTGATGTCCTCGGCACGCGCATGCACCCCGGCCATGACCAGATCACCTTCGTTCTCACGGTCCTCGTCGTCCATCAGAACGACCATACGGCCGCACTTAATGTCGCTGATGATCTCGTTAATCGGGCTGATTGGCATAAAACTACGGGAAAAGACTGAATTGGGCGTGCATTATCACCTATTTTCAAATCGGATGCCCTGATTCCAGAGTGAGGTGTGGTGCGCGCGCGGCGCGCCTCGGCTCGCCCCCTTCTCCCCTTGCGGGAGAAGGGATGGGGATGAGGGGTAAAACCCCCTCACCCTTTGCCCTCTCCCGCGAGGGGAGAGGGGAAGTCGGTGAACGTATTCATTTTGATTGGGCCGCCGTCTGTCGGGCTTTATCCAGCTTCTGTCCCGGCTTTTCTGGCCCAACGCAGTTCCGTGGCCATACTCCTAATATAGATGCGGGTACTGCCAGGGGGGTGGCGTCCGTGAACCCTTTATTTATGCCGGGTACACACAACTATGTCCGCCAAGACCAATAAGGCCGACAAACTGCAAAGCACGGTCATTATCGCCGGCCGCTTCACCGAACGTCGAGCACAGCTCACTACCCAACCCGTTGAAGAATCGGCAGCGGAGCCGCTTGAACCCGGCAGCATGGTCGGTCGTTACCTGACGCTGAGCCGGATCGGCGTGGGCGGCATGGGCATTGTGTATCGCGCTCACGATACCGAGCTCAACCGCACGGTCGCGCTCAAGGTGCTCCCTCCCAAGCTCAAAAAATACCCCGAATATCTGAAACGGTTTCACACCGAAGCCCAGGCCCAGGCGCGGCTGAACAGCCCCCATGTCGTCACGCTATACGAGCTGATGGACCATCCCGTAGGCCAGGTGTTGGTGCTTGAATATGTCGAGGGTGAAACGCTTGAGAGCCGTCTGCGCCATTACGGGCCCCTGTCCGTACCCGAAGCCATGCGCGTGTTCGAGCAGGCCATGCGCGGCGTGGAACACATCCATCGCATGGGCGTGGTGCATCGGGACCTCAAACCCAGCAATATTTTCATCACGCGCGACGGCGAGATCAAGCTGATGGATTTTGGCATCGCCCGGCTGATGGACAATCATGATCCGTCGCAAAATGGCGCCATGGTCGGCACGCTCCTGTACATATCACCCGAACAAATCAATGGGCGTGAGACGGATTGCCGTTCCGACGTTTACACGCTTGGCATCAGCCTGTTCGAGGCCGTTACCGGAAGGTTGCCGTTCGAGCGTCGCACCGATTACGGCCTCATGCACGCGCATGTTCAGGAAAATCCGCCCAGTCCCAAGGAATTCCAGCGCCGACTGCCACGCGAATTGGTATCCGTCATTCTCAAGGCCATCGCCAAAGACCCGAACCGGCGCTTCCAATCCGTGACGGAATTCCGCACGGCGCTGCAGGAGCTGGGACTGGTTGAGCGCCGGCAATCGGCCGACGCCGGCATTATTTCGGGGACACATCACAAACACCGTTCTACAGAGAATTCATCGCATCGCATCTGGGGTGGAGTCTGGATGGACTTTTCCATGGTGTCGGCCGTGTTTCTGCTGGCACTTATACTTGGTTTCTTTCCCGTACATCTTGGTCCGTCACGTAACCCATCGGACGAGGCGATGCATACACAAGCGGTCAAGTGGAAAAAAGCTTCGCCCGCGAATAAACCGACGGAGTCACGCGAAACAAAAGCCTACACACCCCAAAGGGTTATCGAGCGCAAGGACAAATACGAAACGCTGCGGCAAGCCTGGGGTGGCTAAGCCACAGCACAGCCAGGGACGGCCATGAAACAGGTGCTGTACTTCATTCCACTCAAGCGGATATTACCGGCCGTCCTCGCTGGTTTAGGCCTGCTGCTTTCCGGCTGCGCGTCGTTTCGTGAAACGACCTGCGCACAGTTCGAGGAGAATCGCCAGGAAGCAGACTACACCACTCAATACCATTTTCTGGAATCGGATTCAGAAACCGCCGCACGAAATTTCAAATCTTTGCCCAAAGACGCGCGCGCCGTCGTGCGACTGTACAAAATGCGGGTTGAAATACCCAAAATCGCTCCCTGCAACCATCTTATCGTCTACAAGGAATTTTATCTGCAGCGGAAAACAGGCGGGAACCTGGCGCTGGAGGAAGTGCGGGAATTTTACACCGCCGACGGTGCCTTGATTGCCACCAAGGTGGAGACCATTGGCAACCAACTGCGCACCAGCGGGTACTACATTGGCGATACGTCACTGCCTATTCCGGAGAAGGCCCCGCCGGGAAAATATCGTATCGTCAGCAAGTTGGTGTTGAAAGCGAAAAATACCTCACGCACCACACTGCTTGCCAAAACCAGCGTTAATTTCCAGGTAGTCTCCCGGAAATAATCATCTATTTGATGTAGCCGTGCCTGGCAAGAAAATCGTGTGTGATGCCTGAACTGTCTTGGGCGGCGCCTTCGCCGAGCATGAGTCGCTCGAGATACCGCGCCAGCAAATCCACCTCCAGATTTACTTTGGAACCCGGTCGCAGATTATCCAGCGTGGTTTCAGTCAATGTATGTGGCACGATGTTCACATCGAATTTTGCGCCGTTGACGGCGTTGACCGTGAGGCTCACACCATCCACACAAATCGAGCCCTTTTCCGCGATATAACGGGCCAATACATCCGGCGCCTGGAATCTGAACTGCACCGATCTCCCCTCTGGCTCGCGGCTGAGAACCGTTCCCACTCCGTCCACGTGACCACTGACCAGATGTCCCCCCAGCGGAGTACCAAGCGTCAGGGCTTTTTCCAGATTCACGGCATCGCTGGGTCGAAATGCAACCAGCGTCGTACGTGAAAGCGTCTCTCCCGAAACATCAGCGGAGAATCCCGATGTGGAATGCTCTACGACTGTCAGGCATATACCGCTGACGGCGATGCTGTCACCGGTATTAACGTTCGACATGTCAAGCCGGCCGGTATCAATGCGCACCTGCGAGTCGACACCCTTCTGCTCGATGGAGGCGATTTTTCCAACGGCTTGAATTATTCCGGTGAACATTTCAGCTCTTTTTTTCACTCACCCGGGCAATGAATCGCCAATCCTGTCCCACGGCCCTGGAATCCGTGATTTCCAGGTTGATACGATCGGACATGCGCAGTAACGGTGGAAACAGGAACATGCCGCGCTCATGGCTACCCATTACATGGGGCGCGTAATACAGCACCAGCTCATCCACCAGGCCCTGGCGCAGCAACACACCACACAGGGTGGCGCCTGCCTCGACCAGGACTTCATTCACTTCCAGCCAGGCCAGGTGCTTGAGCAACGCCGCCAGATCCACGGATTTATGAGGTGTTGAGAAATGCGCGACCTGGGCGCCGGCGGCCTTCAGTGCATTGGACGATGCCACATCGTCACTGGCCGTCACTATCAGTGTCTCGCCATCGCCACGCAACATGCGTGCCTTGGGCGGCATGCGCAAGCGGCTGTCGAGCACGATTCTCAGTGGTTGTCGCCCTGTCTTGAAATCACGCACGGTCAGCTGCGGATCGTCCGCCAGCACGGTTTGCACGCCGGTCAGAATCGCCGAGCTGCGCGCACGCCATTTTTGCACGTCAGCGCGCGCCGCTTCGCTGGTAATCCATTTGCTGTCGCCGTTTGCCATGCCAGTTCGGCCATCGAGGCTGGCGGCGAGTTTCACCCGTACATAGGGACGACCGCGCGTCATGCGGCTGATGAAGCCCGGATTAAGCGCCTCGGCCTCACGCTCCATCAGGCCGACCGCGACCTGGATTCCATGGGCCTCGAGTTCCTTGAACCCCTTACCCGACACCAATGGATTGGGATCGCGCATGGCTGCCACCACGCGCTTTACACCCGCCTTGATGAGCGCCGGCGTACAGGGCGGAGTGCGTCCTTCGTGGCAACACGGTTCCAGCGTCAGGTACACGCCGGCACTGTGGGTGTTCATCTTACCGGCTTTCTGCAAGGCATCGATTTCGGCGTGCGGTTGTCCGGCGCGTTCATGCCAGCCTTCACCGACGATCCTGCCGTCCTTGACGATGACACAACCCACGCGTGGATTGGGATCGGTGGTGTACAGGCCGCGGCGCGCCAGTTGCAGCGCACGCGCCATGAATTGCGCATCGGCGGCGGAGGTAGTCATGACTTTTTCCCGGACGGCTTGCGACCGTTACCAGCCGGTGGTTTAACTGATGGTTCCGGTTCGGGGATCAGAGACAGCTGTTTGCGTCGCAGCTCGGCGCTGGGCTCATTCTGCAGACGTTGCACCTCGTCGCGAAAAGCGTTCAGATCATCGAAGCTGCGGTAGACGGACGCGAATCGCACGTACGCGACCGGGTCGAGCTCCTTCAGCTCATCCATGACCCACTCGCCGATTTGGCGCGAAGGCACTTCGCCCTCGCCGCTCGCCATCAGTTTGTGGCGGATGCGTCCAATGATCTTTTCAACGGCATCGGTATCCACCGGGCGCTTTTCCAACGCGCGCGCAAGGCCGTTGTTCAGTTTCTTTTCATTGAAGGGTTCACGCCGCCCATCGGATTTGATCACTTGCGGGAGACGCAGTTCGGCGCGTTCAAACGTGGTGAAACGTTCACCGCAGACTTCGCACTCACGCCGCCGGCGCACGGAATCGCCATCATCGGACAGGCGCGAATCCACGACGCGGGTTTCATCGGCGGAACAGAACGGGCAGCGCATATTTCAAAATAGTAGCAAGTGGCGAGTAGCAAGTAACAAGGTAAAAATTTCCCACGTGTTTTTGATACTTGCTACTTGAAACTTGCGATGTACAGGGACGTACAAGTGTCGCGCAAGGCAGGATGCCGAGAGCGGCCTAGTTGCTACTTGATTCATAAACCGGAAATCTGCGGCAAATCTCCTGCGCCTTGGCCCGTACCGCGGCGCGCACCGAGACATCGCCCAGGCGGTCGAGGATATCGCAAATCCAGCCGGCCAAATCGCGCGACTCTTTCTCGCCAAAACCGCGCGTAGTGATCGCCGGGGTGCCGATGCGCATACCGCTGGTAATGAACGGGGATTGCGGGTCGTTCGGAACGGTGTTCTTGTTCACCGTGATGTGCGCCTCACCCAGGGCCGCCTCGACATCTTTCCCGGTCAGACCCTTGTCGATGAAACTCACCAGGAACAAGTGATTGTCGGTGCCGTTGGAAACAACCTGGTAGCCGCGATCGATCATGACTTTTGCCATGGCGCGCGAATTATTCAGCACCTGTTGCTGATAGGTCTTGAACCCCGGTTCCAGCGCTTCCTTGAAGGCCACGGCCTTGGCGGCGATGACGTGCATGAGCGGGCCGCCCTGCGTGCCGGGAAAAATCATTGAGTTCAGCTTTTTCTCGATCTCGGGATTGGCCTTGGCCAGAATGATGCCGCCGCGCGGTCCGCGCAGGGTCTTGTGCGTTGTTGACGTGGTGACATCGGCGATCGACACCGGGTTGGGATAAATGCCCGCCGCCACCAGTCCCGCCACATGCGCCATGTCCACGAACAGATAGGCGCCGACCTTGTCGGCGATTTCGCGGAATCGCTGCCAGTCCACCACGCGCGAGTAGGCGGAGAAACCGGCTACGATCATTTTTGGCTTATGTTCCTGCGCCAGACGCTCGACCTGCGCATAATCGATCTCGCCGGTTTTTTCATTCAGGCCATACTGCGCCGCGTTATAAATTTTTCCGGAGAAATTCACCTTCGCCCCATGCGTGAGATGCCCGCCGTGCGCGAGACTCATGCCAAGAATGTGATCGCCCGGATTCAAAAGCGCCATGTACACCGCGGCGTTGGCCTGCGAACCCGAGTGCGGCTGCACGTTAGCGTAGGCCGCGCCGAACAACTGCTTGGCGCGCTCGATGGCGAGGCGCTCGGCCACGTCCACGTATTCACATCCGCCGTAGTAGCGCTTGCCGGGATAACCCTCAGCGTATTTATTGGTAAGCTGCGAACCTTGGGCCTGCAACACGCGAGGGCTGGCGTAATTCTCGGAGGCGATCAGCTCGATGTGGTCTTCCTGACGGCGGTTCTCGTTTTGGATGGCGGTCCACAGCTCATCGTCAAAACCCTTGATGGTCATGTCTTTGGTGAACATTGAGGCCCTGAACTCCTGTATGTGGTGTCCCGCATCGTCCCCAACCCCCAGCGGTGGGGTTCAGGCGGGCTGAAAAGCGGCTAAGGATATACGATTCAGGCCACCGATGCATGATGGCCTCGCAAGCTTTCTCCCCGCTAATCAGCCGTCATTCCGGCAATGCCGGACAAAATCGCCGGGAGCGATTTTGGACAGCTGAAGGCTGGCCCGAAGGGCGGAATACAGGGATGTATTCCGCAATCCAGTTTATTAATGCATTTATTGCCTTAAATTATCTGGACCCCGGCTTCCGCCGGGGTGACGACAAGCTTTTCAGCGGACTCTCGTTCCTACCGCTGCACATTTCGTACGCACTCATTTACTCTGCGGACGCAGACGCACCACCGCGCTGGTGTCGAACGGCATCTGGGTATGCGCGTTCGGAAACGAAGCGTAATTGGTCCAGACGTCGCCGTTCTCAGTGAAGCTCACGGTGCGCGTGTACGCGCCCCGGCGCGGCAGGCGGTAGATCGTGAATTGCTTCGTCTTCGGGTCGAGCCGGTAAAGACTGTCGGAACCCGAGCCGGTGATCCAGAAATCGCCGGTGTAGCGGTTGCGGCGGATGCCGTAGGGAAAATCCCCGGGGATCGGCAGCGCGATCCGGTCCGTGACCTTGCGCTTGCGCGTGTCGTAGATGGTGATCTTCCCGGTCGCTAACTCCGGTATCCACAGCACGTCGTCCTTGTCGATGGCGAGGCGCTTGGGCCCGACGGATTTCTGCTCCATGTCCTGTTCCCAAGCCGTTCCGGTTTTGGGGTCGAGCATGCCGAGGCGGTTGCCGTGGGTTTCGGTGTACCAGAGATTGCCCTGGCTGTCGGCGACCGCGGCGTACAAGTGCACGCCCTTCTCCGGCAAGCTGGTCGTGCGCGGCGTCGTGAAGTTCTTCACTTCACCGGTCTTCGGTTTGAGGCGAGTCAGGAATTCGCGCGAGAAGTTGGTCATCCAGATGCCGCCATCCGCGTCCTCGTGGATGTAACGCTCGGCATCCATCACGAAATACTGGATGTTCGCGCCCTTCTGGAAATCGGAATAAACCTTGAATTCTTTCTTATTGGGATCGAAGCGGATCACCTGCTCCGACTTGGTGAAGGTCATCCAGACCATGCCGTCGCGTGTGGTGTCGATCTGGTGCGCCCCGCCCGGCTTGCCCGGCTCGACCGTCACGGGAATATCGAAACTCTCCACCGCGCCGCTCTCGATATCGGTGCCGTAGAGCTTGTTGCCGAAGTAGTCCGCGGTCCAGGCGCGGCCTGCGCTCACCGTCATGTCGTGATAGAAACCGGTCTTGGCCCCGGCCGGGTATTCGCGGATGTCTGCTTTCGCCGTCTCGAAGTAGCGCCCGTGCTTGGGCATTTTGGCGTTGGCCGTCAGCCACTGCGCCAGTTCCTCGGTATCGAGCCGGATGAGATTGAGTTCAAGGCTGTCGTCGGTCTTCTTCATGCGCGCGATGACCTCGCGCCATTCCTCCAGCGACTTGCGGTAGGCCACCGGTGGGCCCATCTGATGGCACGGCGTGCACCCGAGTATCACCTGCCGCCGGGTTTCGCCTTCGGGCAGCATGGCGATCCAGTCAGCCGAACGCACCGGCTCGGCCTGCGACCGCTCATCTTCAGGGTAAATGAATTTCTCGGAACAACCGGAGACCAGAAACAGAAACAACAGGAAAAATCCCAGCCGCACCCGCGTAAATCCGTGGATCATCGCCATCTCCTCGCTTGTAGTGGAAAGCACCTGCGCTGGGCCGCAGGTAGGGGAATTATTCCATTGTGCCATCAGGCGCACAACTCTAGGATAGGACAGAAATAACGAGAGGAAGATTATTTAAGGACGTCCGTCCTCAATCGTGTCTTTCTTGGACGGCATCAGGTCTTCGCGCGAAACACCCAGCCACATGACGATGGGGCTCGCCACCAGTACCGAGGAATATATCCCGAACAGGATGCCGATGGTCAGCGCCAAAGCAAAATAGTGGAGCGCCTCGCCGCCGAAAAACAACATCGCGAGCACGGCCATCTGGGTGCTGCCGTGTGTGATGATGGTGCGGGAGATAGTGCGTGTAATGGCGTTGTCAATGATCTGGATCGTATTACTCTTGCGCAACTTGCGAAAATTTTCCCGCACGCGATCAAACACCACCACCGACTCGTTCACCGAATAGCCCAGGATCGCGAGCACGGCCGCCAGCACCGGCAGCGAGAAATCCCACTGGAACAACGCAAAGCAACCCAGAATGATCACGATGTCATGCAGGTTGGCGATGATCGCCGCTATGCCGAATTTCCATTCGAACCGGAACCAGAGGTAGAGCACGATACCGATGGACACGAACAACAGCGCCAGCGCGCCGTTTTCCACCAGTTCGCTTCCGATCTGGGGGCCGACAAATTCCACGCGTCGCAGCTCGACAGCGGGGTCCGTCTGACGCAGGGACGTTATGACGGTCTCGGAAAGATTGGCGCTGGACGTATCTTTTTTCAACGGCAGGCGAATCAGGACATCGCGCGCGGTGCCAAAATTCTGCACGGCGGCGTCCGGAAAGCCGAGTTTGGTGAGCGCATCCCGTATCTGGGGGACATTGGCCGGCTGAGTGTAGCTAACCTCCATCACCGTGCCACCGGTGAAATCGACGCCAAAATTCAGTCCCTTGCTAATCAGGAAGAACACCGCGAGGACAAACGTGACGGCCGAAATCACGTTGAACACCAGCGCGTAGCGCATGAAGGGGATGTCTTTTTTGATCTTGAAGAATTCCATGGTGCGTCTCTATCCCTGCGCCAGACTGGTTTCTTTCCAGGCGGTGTTGCCGATGGATATTTTTTCGAGCTTGCGCCGGCCGCCGTACAGCAGATTGGCCATGGCGCGCGACACCATCACCGCGCTGAACATCGAGGTCATGATGCCGAGACACAGCACGACCGCGAATCCACGCACCGCTCCCGAGCCGAACAGGAACAGCGCCAGGCCGGCGATCAGCGTGGTGACGTTGGAATCGAAGATGGTGCCAAACGCGCGCTCGTATCCGGCATAGATACTGGCCTGCGGGGTGTTGCCGTTGCGCAATTCCTCGCGGATGCGCTCGTTGATGAGCACGTTGGCGTCAATCGCCATGCCGACGGTCAGCGCGATCGCGGCCATGCCGGGCAGCGTCAGCGTGGCCTGGAGCATGGATAACAAGGCCACCAGCAACACGACGTTGACGGCCAGCGCCGCCACCGAGATGAACCCGAAGACGACGTAGTAGACGATCATGAAAAGCGCGATCGCCGCAAAACCGACCCAGATTGACTGAAAACCCTTGGCGATATTATCAGCGCCGAGGCTCGGACCCACGGTGCGTTCTTCGATGATCTCGACCGGCGCGGCAAAGGCGCCGGCGCGCAGCAACAACGAGAGCTCATTCGCTTCTTGCACCGAATCCAGGCCTTCGATCTGGAAGCGCTTGCCCAATTGTGAGCGAATCACGGGCGCCGTAATCACCTCTTCCACGCGCCGGGTCACGCGCACCGGACGCCCGTTCGCATCCAGCACCGGCCTGCCCTGTTCGTCAAGTTTGGTGTCCGATTTGATTTCGACGTAGTTCACCGCCATGCGCTTGCCGACATTCTCGCCGGTGACACGTTGATTGATGGCCGCACCGCGGGCGTCGAGGGTGATGGAAACGATCGGGGTACTAGACTGGCTGTCAAAACCCGGGGCGGAGTCGATAATGTTGTCACCCGAGTAGATCAGCCGGTTCTTGAGCAGGATCGGACGTCCATCGCGCATCTTGTAGAGCTTCGAGCCGGCCGGTATCTGACCGGAAAGCGCACCCGCCAAGTCATGCTCCTCGTCCACCATCATGATTTCGAGGGTTGCCGTGCGCCCGAGGATTTCCTTGGCCTTCGCGGTGTCCTGCACACCGGGCAACTGCACCACGATGCGATCCTGCCCCTGCTGCTGGATGATCGGCTCAGCCACACCGAGTTCATTCACGCGGTTTTGCAGGGAGGTAATATTCTGTTCCAACGCGAAGCGGTTTTTTTCCGTGACCGAGGTTGGCTTCATTTGTGCGCTGATAACGAAGTCCCCGCTGCGCTCTATTTCGCTGAATTCAAGATCAAGCAGTTCCTTGCGCACCACTTCCAGGCCCTTTTCACGTTCAGCCTTGTCGCGGAAGCGGATCTCGATGCCGCCGCGCTCCAGCCGGTTCACCGTCAGATACTGCACTTTTTTCTCGCGCAGGATGCGGCGCATGTCGTCGGTGTAATTTTCCTCGGCTTTCTTGAGCACCGCCGCCGTGTCCACTTGCATCAGAAAATGCACGCCGCCACGCAGATCGAGGCCAAGATACATGGGCCTGGCATTGACCACCGCGAGCCAGGCCGGTGTTGCCGGCAACAGATTGAGCGCCACAACATATTTATCGCCCACCTCATTCTGGATCAGATCGCGTGCGTGTATTTGGGTCTCCGTATCGACAAAGCGGATCCGCGCGCCCTGCTCATCAAGTGCCGCTGCGGTGTATGCGATATTCGACTGTTTGAGCTTTCCCTCGACGCGCGCAAGCAGGGCCTGGTCAACCTTGGTGGTGCGTGTGGGAGAAATCTGGACCGCGGGGTACTCGCCGTAAATGTTCGGCAAGGCATAAACAAAGCCGATCACGACAATGACGAGAATCAGGAGGTATTTCCAGAGCGGATATTTATTCATTTAATTTATTTTGCACCGCAGAGGGCGCAGAGTTCGCTAGAGAAACTATATAAGTTAGCTTTTTTAAATTTCAAGCTCTCTGTGCCCTCTGCGATCTCCGCGGTTAAATTTATTACACCGACTTGATCGTGCCTTTGGGAAGAACGGTTTGTACCGCCTGGCGTTGTACCTTGATCTCCACGCCGTCGGCGATGTCCACCGTGATATAGCCATCGCTGAGATTCGTGACCTTCCCGAGCACACCGCCGCCGGTGACGATTTCGTCACCCTTGGCCAGTGCGGTGATCATGGCCTTGTGCTCCTTGGCGCGCTTGGCCTGCGGTCGAATCAGGATGAAATAAAAAGCCGCAAACAGCACACCGAGCATGATCAGCGTCATGAAAGGACTGCCCTGCGAAGCGCCCGCGGCGGCGGCCGGGGCCTCGGCCCAAGCTTCAGAGATAAAGATATTCATTGATAATTCCTCTCAACAAAAATTCACAGGATTAACAGGATTGTTCAAGATTAACAGGATTTAATTCAAATCGGGTTTAATCCTGTAAATCCTGAGAAATCCTGCCAATCCTGTCTATTCTTTCAGTTTTCAGGACTGTCCGGGGGTTCCGGGCGGCGCATACGATAAAACTTCTCGATGAAATCATCCAGCTTTTTTTCACTTATTGCGTGACGCAAACCCTTCATCAGACGCTGGTAATAGTGCAGATTGTGGATCGTGGCGAGCCGGGCACCCAGAATTTCGTTGGCTTGCTGAAGATGGCGGATATAAGCACGGCTGTAATTCCGGCAAGTATAACAGTCACACAACGCATCCACCGGCCCGGTGTCGCGGGCGTGGCGACTGTTCTTGATTTTGACCGCCCCATCATGGGTGAAAAGCCAGCCATTGCGCGCGTTGCGCGTGGGCAGCACGCAATCGAACATGTCCATGCCGCGGCGCACTGCCTCGACCAGGTCTTCCGGCGTGCCCACGCCCATGAGATAGCGCGGTTTGTCGGTCGGCATCTGCGGCGCGAGATGGTCGAGAATGCGGAACATGTCGGTCTTGGTTTCGCCCACGGACAGGCCACCGATGGCATAGCCGTCAAAACCGATTTGCTTAAGCCCGGTGAGCGAAATATCCCGCAAATGTTCATACATTCCACCCTGCACGATGCCAAAAAGCGCAGCTGAATGATTCTCATGCGCGACCTTCGACCGCTCGGCCCAGCGCAACGACAGCTCCATCGAGGCGCGTGCCTCGGGCTCGGTCGCCGGATGCTGCGTGCATTCGTCAAAGATCATGATGATGTCGGCGTCGAGCGCCTGCTGTACCGCCATGGACTCTTCCGGTCCGAGAAAAATCTTCGTGCCATCCACCGGCGACTGGAATAGCACGCCCTTCTCGCTCAACTTTCGCAATTGCCCCAGGCTCCACACCTGAAACCCGCCCGAGTCGGTGAGGATGGGGCCATCCCAGTGCATGAAGCGGTGCAGCCCACCGTGCGCCTTGATGACATCCACGCCCGGCCGCAGCATGAGATGAAAGGTATTGCCCAGAATAATCTCGGCACCGATCTCGCGCAGTTCCTCCGGCGTCATGCCCTTAACGGTGCCGTAAGTGCCGACTGGCATGAAAGCAGGCGTTTCGACCGCCCCACGCTCAAAGACCATACGACCACGACGGGCTGCACCGTCAGTGGCCAGCAATTCGAATTTCAGACTCATGGCGAGCGTCGATGGTAGCACAGCCGCTCCGCACCCCTATCGCATGCGGCGCGGTCAATGACATACAGCAATGCCAGTTCTGCGGAGACTTATCGCTGCTGCAAAAGCACACTAAAACAGCCGGTTAGTTCCGCATTTGGAGCCTTCTGCGCGTTATGTGAAAATGCGAGGAATAAATAAGCTCCTTCAATGTACAGGGAGCGGGAGGAGGGTTGTGAAAGTCTCGTCGTTAATTTCCCTGATCGTTATTTTCTTTCGTTGTCATGGGCGCGGCCGGGCGTATTGGAGAATCACGGCCTGTGCCGCCATTGCGTCGGCGCTCTCCTCGCCTCTACTTACAGCAAACACAATCGTGCGGATGGAGATCAATTTCGGCAATACTCCGGCCGGCAATATTGACATCGAGCTTTACGACGATCAGGCCCCAATAACTGTCACAAACTTTCTGCACTACGCTGGCAGTGGCCGTTACACGACCAACGGATTCATCCATCGCCACGCGACGATAAATTCCAGCAGCGTTTCGGTCATTCAGGGGGGTGGATACGAGTACTATGAGTATTCCCAGGGAATATCCGTCGTTCGCCATATTCAGGTGGACTCACCGATTAGAAATGAATTCTCTCCATTGCGGTCGAACGTCCGCGGCAAGATCGCAATGGCCAAAACAGCCAATCCCGATAGCGCCACCAGCGAATGGTTTATTAACTATGCTGATAACTCGGCAGCTCTCGACAACCCCAACAATAGCGGCGGATTCACTGTTTTCGGAGACGTAATCGCCGGGATGAATGTCGTCGATGCGATCACCAACTTGTCGGTACAGCCTTCAAATTTATGGATCTCTCCTAGTCAGACAATGCCATTCAACGAGTTGCCCGTCATCAATAGTTTCGACCCGGCATCAGACTTGGATTTAAACAACAAACTCGTGATGGTGAACCGCATCCCCAATGTCGCATCAACGCGCACGGATCTGGGAACCATGCCAACGTTTACGGCCGATGTTGATATGGCATTTGACCCTGCTTTTGTCGGGACTGCGACAAAAGACTACGCATTAAAATTGCTGTCGAGCTTCTCCTCTCCACAAAACCAATCCGTCCATTTCAACAATGGAATACATACCATGAAGGTGAGTGGTGTTATGGGCTCAGCGGGTCGTATCGTGACACTGCGTGACGGCGCCTCCGTGCGCCCGACCCACTATTACGCCTACGGCGCGACGCCGGATAATCCGACTCCACACTGGTACGACTTTGCGTTCGACGGCACAACCGGCGCCGAGATCCTGGGCGACAAGATTTTGCTGCATTTCGTGGACGGCCAACGCGGCGATGAAGACCTGACGGCTAACAGCATTACTCATACCGGCGCGCAGGCGGTGGTGACGACAACCGGCTCAAATCAGTCCGCCCAGTCGGGAGGCTGCTCCATCGCGACGACACCATCGAAAACGCCGCGCGGCGGAGATTGGGTTATGGTTTCCCTGTTTCTCGGCATGCTGGCGCTCGTCAGGAGACGCGCCCGCCGCCAATTTCAGCGCGAGCGCGTGACGAACATCGCGTCTCCGTAACTGTAGAAACGGTATTTCTGCTCTACTGCATGAGAATAGGCATTCATCACATTTCCCGTTCCGCCGAAAGCGCACACCAGCATGAGCAAAGTGGATTCCGGCAAATGAAAGTTAGTCAATAACGCATCGACAATCTGGAAGCGATAGCCGGGATAAATAAAAATATCAGTTTCATTTTCAAAGGTATTCACGCGCCCGTCCCGTGCGGCCGTTTCCAGTGCCCTTACCACCGTTGTGCCAACAGCCACCACGCGACGACCTTCATTTTTTGCGGCATTTATTTGATCGCAGACATCAGGCATAACTCGAAGATATTCCGCATGCATGCGATGCTCGCGGATATCGTCAACCCGCAACGGCTGAAACGTGCCGGCGCCGACGTGCAGCGTGACGAAGGCGCTGTCCACGCCCATCTCCTTCAGCCGGCTGAGCATGGCCTCGTCGAAATGCAGACCGGCCGTGGGTGCCGCCACCGCCCCACGCTGGCGTGCGTACACCGTCTGGTAACGCTCGCGGTCGGCGGTTTCATCCGCGCGTCCGATGTAGGGCGGCAGCGGTACATGACCGATGCGATCCAGAATATCCAGGATTGGCTTATCCGTATCAAATGTAAGTTCATAGAACTCGCCGTCACGGCTTTGCACCACGGCCGTTACGTCCCCTTCCAGCATTAACTTCTGTCCCGGCTTGGGCGATTTGCTGGCCCGCACCTGGGCCAGCGCACGATGCGCATCCAGCAGGCGCTCGATCAACACTTCAATGCGCCCGCCGCTGTCCTTGTGCCCAAGGAGTCGCGCCGGAATCACGCGCGTGTCATTGAAAACAAGCAGATCTCCCGCTTGCAATAGACTCGGCAGATCGGTAAAACGCAGATCGCGAATAACGCCGCTGGCACTTTCAAGATGCAACAAGCGGCTGGATGTGCGCGGTGACGCTGGATATTGCGCTACCAACTCCGGGGGCAGGGAATAATTAAAATCGGATTTACGCATGACGTTGGCCGGGTAACGCATAAGCGGCGCGGAATTGCCGCAGTCACCCTGAACGGGGACGTCATACTATACTATGTAGCCTGAGACTGTCCCAGAACGAACCAAGAGAAAATATGCCCGGCACACGCTACACACTTGAAGTTCAGCCGGTCCTGCCGGAACGCCTGAAGCGCCTGAAGGAACTGGCCAACGATTTGCTTTACAGCTGGGATCGCGAAGTGCGCGCGTTGTTCTTCCGCCTCGATCGCGAACTGTGGGAATCCTGCGGACACAATCCCAAGGTATTCCTCCGGCGCGTAGCGCAGAAACGGCTGAATGAAGCCGCCGAAGACCGCGTGTTCATGGAGGATTACAACCGCGTCCTGTCTGTCTACGACACCTACCAGCAGGAAACCGCGCGCGCCGACATTCTGCAATATCTCGACCCCAAGGAAGACCTGGTGGCCTATTTCTGCGCCGAATTCGGTCTGCATGAGAGTTTCCCGATCTACTCCGGAGGCCTTGGCATCCTTGCAGGCGATCATTGCAAGGCGGCAAGCGATCTCAACATCCCCTTCGTGGCCGTCGGCATGCTCTACCGGCAGGGCTATTTTACCCAGACCATTGACGCGCGCGGCAGCCAGGTCGCGCACTACCAGCCCACGCATTTCTCCGACCTGCCGGTGGCTCCGGCACTGGATGTGGATGGCAAGGAAATCCACGTGCATATCGACCTGTCGGACAAACGCATCACACTTAAGGTCTGGAAGGCCAAGGCCGGCCATATCACGCTCTACCTGCTCGACAGCGATCTGCCGGAAAACGACGAGTCCGACCGGCGCATCACCTATCAGTTATACGGCGGCGACATCAACACGCGCATTCAGCAGGAAATGGTTCTCGGCATTGGCGGTGTGCGCGCACTGAACGCCGTCGGCCACAAACCCACGGTATGGCACATCAATGAAGGTCACGCTGCCTTCCAGATTCTGGAGCGCTGCCGCGAATTTGTCGCCCAGGGTCTGGATTTCGACAGCGCCCTGGAACTGGTGGCGGCCAACACTGTTTTCACGACCCATACCCCCGTACCCGCCGGCCACGACATCTTCGACTACGTACTGATGGGAAGGTATTTCGGTCATAAAGTGAAGGCGCTTGGCCTGGACATGGAGAAACTGTTCTCCCTGGGCTCGAGTCCCGACGGACAGGGCGGCTTTAACATGACAGCATTGGCCTTCCGCGGTTCACGTTTTCGCAACGGGGTTTCCCGCATTCACGGCGACGTAGCTTCGCGCATGGCAGCCTACATCTGGCCGCAGATCCCGCCGGAGGAAAACCCGGTCGGTTGCATCACCAACGGCGTGCACGTGCCTACGTTTCTGGCGCGCGAGTGGTCGAACCTCTTTGATATGCGCTTTGGTGGCGGCTGGCGTAGCGAGCTCCTCAACGAGGCATTCTGGAAACACATCGACGACATCCCCGATCACAGTTACTGGAGCCTGCACCAATCGCTGAAAGCGGAAATGCTTGCCGAGGTGAAGCGTCGGTTGATCTTCCAGCATCATCGCAATGGCACCAGCGAAGCACTGATCGAGCGCTATGTTCAGTACCTTACCCCGCACGATGCTGACGTACTTACGGTGGGTTTTGCCCGGCGCTTCGCCACCTACAAGCGCGCCACGCTGTTGTTCTCCGACCCGGTGCGGTTGGCGCAACTCCTAAATGATCCGAAACGACGCGTGCTGTTTATTTTCGCCGGCAAGGCGCACCCACACGACCTGCCGGCACAGCGACTGATTGAAATCGTCCACGAATATTCACGTCGCCCGGAATTTGAAGGCAAGATCATCCTGCTGGAAGGATACGACCTCGCGCTCGCGCGCAAACTCGTGACCAGCGTCGACGTCTGGCTCAACAATCCCGAGTACCCACTGGAGGCCAGCGGCACTTCCGGTGAGAAGGCCGGCATCAACGGTGTCATCAATTTGAGCGTGCTCGACGGCTGGTGGGGCGAGGGTTACAACGGCGACAATGGCTGGGCGATCACACCGCACGGCCCGCAATACGACAGCAGCTACCGTGACCGCGAGGAAGCCCAGGAATTGCTCGATATCCTGGAAAAGCAGGTGATTCCGCTTTATTACGGCCGTAATGGCCACGGCTATTCGGAAAATTGGGTGAAGAAATCCAAGAATTCAATGAAGTCTCTGATTCCGCGTTTCAATGCCCAGCGCATGGTAATGGATTACGTCCGCAACTATTACGCCCCTGCCAAGCGGCAGCGCCTGATGATGATGGGAAACAACTTCGCGCGCGCCAAGGAGATTGCTTCGTGGCGCAAACGGCTCGATCAAAGCTGGCCGAAGGTCAGTGTGTGGCGAGTCGACAGCAATCGGTCGGAAATCCGCGCCGGTGAAGCGCTTGAATTGCGTGTGAAGACGCGCCTGAACGGCTTGCATCCGGACGACGTGCTGGTGGAATGCCTGGTGGGATATGAATCGGAGAACGGCGAGTTCATAAGACTGGACAGCCATATTTTCACCGCCGAAACGCCGGACCAGTCGGGCGAAACCCAGTTCAAGCTGGATCTTAATCCACGGCTATCGGGCTTGCAGTATTACAAAATCCGCATGTTCCCTTTCCACCCAGCCCTGTCGCACCGATTTGAATCAGGCTACATGCTCTGGCTGTAGTATTTACATCCTTCCATAGGACTTCGCCATCCGCATCAGGCGTTCCGTCAGGTCGGGCGGTAACTGATCCCAGGTAAAACGCCAACTCCAATTCCCGTCCGAAATGCCGGGAGTATTCATTCGCTGCCCACGTCCCAGCGCCAGCACGTCCTGCATGGGAATGACCGCCAGTTGCGAAACCGAAGCCAGCGCGGCGCGGATCATTGGCCAGGGCATCGGCTCATGAGGATAACCAAGATATTCCACCACGCGCAACTGCCGTTCCGCCGGCAGATCCTCGAACCAGGCCAACGTCGTGTCGTTGTCATGAGTACCGGTGTAAACCACGCTGGCCTGACGATGATTGTGCGGCAGATAAGGATTGTCCGCGCCACTGTCAAAGGCAAATTGCAGGATTTCCATCCCGGGCAATTCATAATTGTCACGCAACGCGAGCACTTCCGGCGTGATCAGGCCGAGATCTTCCGCCACCAGCGGCAGGCTGCCAAAATGTTTTCGCAGTGATTCGAACAGTGCATCGCCCGGCGTTTTGACCCAACGTCCATTCACCGCGGTTCTATCCGCTGCCGGAATTTCCCAGCAGGCCTCAAATCCGCGGAAGTGATCCACGCGCACTAAATCGAAACGCCTGAATTCGGTGGTCATGCGCGCAATCCACCAGCGGAATCCGTCTGCCTGCATCCGGTTCCAACGGTACAATGGGTTTCCCCAACGCTGGCCTTGTGCGGAAAAATAATCTGGCGGCACTCCCGCTACCATCGCAGGCTGTCCACTGTCATCGAGCTGGAAATATTCGCGCTGAGTCCAGACATCGACGCTGTCATGCGCCACGAATATCGGCATGTCTCCGAACAGCAGTACGTTGCGCTCCGCCGCGTACGTGCGCAGCGCCTGCCACTGACGCTCAAAGACAAATTGCTCGAAATACACATGCGCAATTTCATCGATAAGCCGCACGCGCACCGCGGCCAAGGCCTCCGGTTCACGGTCGCGCAACGGTGCCGGCCACTGGAACCAGGCCTGGCCGGAATATTCCCGGCGCAAAGCGCGATACAGCGCATAGTCTTCCAGCCAGTGCGCTTGCGCGTTGATAAACGTCTCAAAGGCCTGAATCTCGGATTCCGAAGCGCGCTGCATGAAGGTGGTATGCGCTTGTGTGAGCCGATCGAGACGATAAGTGATGGCATTTACCGTGCTGTCGGGCTTGTCCCCTTCCAGCCATCCCCATTCGACGAGCCTGTCGAGGCTGATGAGCATGGGATTGCCGGCGTGCAGCGACAACGCCGCATAGGGTGAGCCGTCGCGATGCGTCGGACCGAGCGGCAACATCTGCCAAACACTGAATCCGGTCTGCGCCAGGAGATCCACAAAACGGTGTGCATCGGCACCCAGGTCGCCATTGCCGACGCCGCCCGGCAACGACGTGGGATGGAGCAACACCCCGGCGCGCCGCTGTTCGAGGACGGCGGGAATCATCCGGTGGAAAGCTGACCGGGGCGCATGGTGCCACCGTGCACGGGAGCACCCCCGCCACGCGTGAATACTTGCGCCAGATATTCCGGTGGCTCCACGCCAATCAGTTGATACAGGTTGGTGAGATGCAGACGGTAAAGCTGTTCAAAATCGGCCACCGTTGTGGCCGGATTATCGCCACCGAACCACCAGAACCAATCCGAGCCCTCGCAGATGGCAAGCTGGCGCCTGGCGCGTTCAAGGTGTGACGCATCGAGGCGGACCATCGCGTCGTCAAATGCGCGCTTGGCGTCACCGAGCATGTCCCAACCGCGGTTCTTGTCCGGCTCGCCGATCCAGGTTGACAGCGTGCCGTATACCCACGATCCGGTGACAAGCTGGCGCAGAGGTTTGGCTGCCACGGATTTCAGGCAATCGGAGAAAGTGGTCAGTTCGATACCGGGGTGTTCCGACAGACGTCGATAAAGCGCACTTAGAAAGAAATAGGCATTCTCCGGGTAGTGCTCCCACGCATTCTCCCCATCCATGATGATCGAAACAACATGCTCGGGGTGTGCGCGGCAGCAATGCGCGATGTTTTCCAGATGATGCACGAGGTTGCTGACCGCGTCTTCGGCGTGCCAGGTGGCATAAGTGAAGCCGATGAGATCCGACAATCCGTCGTCGCGGAAGAAACAGCTCATGCCGCTCTCGGCAACTGAATAATGCCGGTATAGCCAGGCCTCTTTCATGTGGTGATCCGCGTGGCCCGAATGGATCAGACTGTTGTGAAGCACAGCCTCGCCGCTCGCGGCCCAACGGAAACCCGCTGCCGCCAGCAATTTCAGGGTGGGTGCGCTCACCGCACCCTCCGATGGCCAGCAACCAACGGGCGCAAAACCAAAATGCCGACGGAACGTTTCAATGCCTTCACGGATATGCCAGCTTGCACGCTCTTCGCCGCCGGGATACTGCGGCAACAATGGCAAAGGTGCCTGCGGCATGGCTTCGCGCGCACAGGAAAAATCAAGCAACAATGGCGAAATGGGATGGGCATAGGGCGTGACGGAAAGTTCAATCTGCCCGCGCGCGGCCAACTGTGCGTAGCGAGGAATCACGTTCGACAGCAATTCGCCGATGACGGTGAGCAACTCGCGCCGATCGTGGAGCGTGTAACCCGACGCTTTTTCCAGCAAACGCCTGACGCGTGCATCGCCGCGGCGCACCGTTTCGCCGAGCCAGGCGAGGTGATACCACACCAGCAGATCCGCAAGGTACTGGTTACTCATGTAACGGAGGGAATCGTGATGCGCCACAATCCATTTCGCCATGTCAGCCAAACGGCGATAGGCAGGATATCGGTCTATCATGCGCGACTCATTGGCGCGCAGGCAGGCCTTGATGAGCATTACGCGCTGTTCTTCCGAAGGCGGCAACGCGGGACTGACAAGAGCGGCGAGCACGGGATCTCGGATGGAAAGACTGTTGGTGAGAAAACCTTCGACCTGCTTTGCATAGTCTTCTATCTGCTCAAGCAGCAGCGGAGCGAAATTGACTACAACGCGTGCCGCGGGCACGCCCTCGAGATGCGCCACCATGTCGGTGTAGTCCTTGATGGCGTGCAGATAAGTCCATGGCAGGTGGTGGTTGCCGCTTACCAGGTCGCGATATTCCGGTTGGTGCATGTGCCAACAGAGAACAACTTTTAAGCGGATGTCATCGGGCATGATGCATTTCCTGGCCCAGCATCTCCGGCGTGACCAACACTACCCCCCCGGGGCTTACGTAGAATCGTTTGGCGTCTTCTTCGAGATTCTCCCCGATCACCGTGCCTTCCGGGACACTACAGCCCTTGTCAATCACCGTCCGCTTGAGCCGACAATGGCGGTTGATTACGACATCCGGCAATACAACGGAATCAACAACGTCGCAGTAAGAGTGCACCTTGGCGTTCGAGAACAGCACAGAATGGCTTATGCGCGACCCGGAGATGACGCAGCCACCCGACACCATCGAATCCACGGCCATGCCGCGGCGGTCGTCGTCATCGAATACGAATTTGGCCGGCGGCAGCTGTTCCTGATAGGTCCAGATCGGCCACTTGGCGTCGTAGAGATTGAGCTCGGGCGTGACCCCGACCAGCTCGATGTTCGCCTCCCAGAAGGCGTCGATGGTGCCCACGTCGCGCCAGTAAGGCTGTGCACCCGTGGCCGGATCACGGAACGGGTAGGCCATGACGCGATAGGAATCGATGATCGAGGGAATGACGTCTTTGCCGAAATCATGCGATGAATACGCGGTGTCGGCGTCGCGGATGAGCTGCTCGTACAGGAACCGGGTGTTGAACAGGTAAATTCCCATGGAGGCCAACGTGGTATCAGGACGGCCTGGTATAGATTCCGGATTTTCCGGCTTCTCCTGAAACCCAATAATCTTGCTGTTCGTGTCCACTTGCACCACGCCAAACTCACGCGCTCGCGTCACCGGCACTTCGACACAGCCAACGGTAACGTCTGCCTTGCTGTCGATGTGATGCAGCAGCATCGAGCCATAATCCATCTTGTAAACATGATCGCCAGCGAGGATCAGCACGTAGGACGGATCGTGGTTTCGAATAATGTCGAGATTCTGGTAAACCGCATCGGCGGTGCCGGTGTACCAGGAAGTCTCGATGCGCTGCTGGGCCGGCAAGAGTTCCACAAATTCATTCAGCTCGCCGCGCAGAAAGCCCCAGCCGCGCTGGATGTGCTTGATGAGCGAATGCGCCTTGTACTGTGTTAGCACTCCGACACGTCGTATGCCGGAATTCATGCAGTTCGAGAGCGGGAAATCGATAATACGGAACTTGCCACCAAAGGGCATCGAAGGTTTGGCGCGCCACAGGGTGAGATGCTTCAATCGCGATCCGCGCCCACCGGCGAGAATGAGGGCCAGGGTGTCGCGTGTCAGTCTGGTGATGTGTTGTGAGGATTGGCCCGGATTCACGATCGCACTTCCTTTGGAGTCGGCTGTCCCGCGTAATTATCCATATACGGCGATGATTTCTGAATTTACCACAACACCATGAATTCAAATACACTACCCGCTTCCGGGAAACAATGATCAAAAGAATTCAAGCCACGGGGACACGGGGAAAAGCATGTAAAAGGGCAAGGAAGACTTTCCTGCTCTGCTGCTGCCTTTCATGCCCCGTGCTCCCCGTGGTTTAAGATTTTGGTTTTCATTTAAAAGACTCAAAATGCCGAAAATCCTGTTCGTGGCGAGCGAGGCCCACCCGCTGGTCAAAACCGGCGGTTTGGGCGATGTCGCCGGCAGCCTGCCCGTCGCGTTGCAGTCTCTGCGCGCCGACGTGCGTCTGCTGCTCCCTGCCTACCGCGACACCCTGGCGCGCACCGGCAAACTCAAACACGTGGTCACTTTGACCGTTCCCGGCCTCGAATCGCCCGTGAGAATCCTCGAAGGCAAGCTGCCTGGTACGCCGGTCATTGCATGGCTTGTCGATTTTCCGCCCGCTTACGACCGGCCCGGCAATCCCTATCTTGACCCCCACGGTCAACCTTGGCCAGACAATCCCATGCGCTACGCACTGCTGGCGCATGTGGCCACGGCGCTGGCGCTCGGTCGCACAACACTTAAGTGGCTCCCAGACGTGGTGCACTGTCACGACTGGCAGACAGGGCTGGTGCCGGTGCTGCTGGCGCGGGAAAAATCAAGACCGTCGACGCTTTTCACCATCCACAATCTTTCCTATCAGGGTCTTTTCCCCTACCAGACTTTCACGGCACTCGCGTTGCCACAAGAACTTTGGTCACCCGAAGCGGTCGAGTTTCACGGCCAGATGTCGTTCATAAAGGGCGGCCTCGTGTTTGCCGATCAACTAACCACCGTTAGCCCAAACTATGCGCGTGAAATCCAGACGCCAGAATTCGGTGACGGTCTGGATGGTCTATTGCGCCATCGCGCCGCCCGGTTGACCGGGATTCTGAACGGCATCGACGATACAGAATGGAATCCGGCGCGTGACTCGTTTATCAGCAAGCCTTTTTCCCTGCGCCAACCACGTAACAAGACTGCCAACAAGCTGGCACTGCAAAAAGAATTCGGTTTGCCGCAGGATAAAAACACAGCGCTGATTGGCATGGTCGGCAGACTGGTGCAACAGAAAGGTATAGATCTGGTGCTCGACACGCTCCCCGCGCTCATGCATCGGCCCTTGCAACTGGTGTTGCTGGGAAGCGGAGAGACTGGATACGAAGACTCCCTGCGTAAACAGGCCATGCGCTACGCTGACCGGCTCGCGGTATGCATCGGTTATGACGAGGGGTTGGCGCACCGGATCGAAGCTGGGTCGGACATGTTCCTGATGCCGTCACGCTTCGAGCCCTGCGGGTTGAATCAGCTCTACAGCCTGCGTTACGGAACCATTCCAATCGTCCATCGAGTTGGCGGCCTGGCTGACACCGTGGTGGACGCCACGGATGAAAACATCGCGAACGGCAAGGCCAATGGCATCGTTTTCCAGGAAGCGCATGCTGGTACGTTGCTTGGAGCCGTGGATCGTGCACTCGCGCTGTGGAGAGATGCTGGGCGCTGGAAACGAATCATGTCCGTCGGAATGCGTCAGGATTTCTCCTGGCGTCGCAGTGCTGCCGAATATCTGCAACTATACAAGCGCTTGCAAAACTCCGCGCCGGGTGTCCGTCAACGCGAAAGAAAATCGGCTACTTCCTCCAGCCGTCGGCGGTGAATCCCGGGCGTGGCATCCTGAAACGGATGCGCGTAATCCAGGCGTCGCACTACCCTGCCGCCACGATCCTTTACCGCGATCATGAGCTCCTCCATTTCCGCTGGCCACACGACACGATCGCGCTCCCCGATGACAAGCTGCAGACGTGAGCAGTCTGCCGGCAGATGATTAGCGGGATCGAACTGCTCAGGGCACCCCAGGTGTGAAATACGGCTGGGCGAAGAGTCCACAACAAGCGCGGAATATTCACTGGTGGCGCCTACGGCATTCAAGAGAATAATCCCGCCCATCGACATGCCGTATAGAACGCGGCGGGAATAATCCTGGCGGTTGAGATGCGCAACGATCTCGCGATAATCGGAAACAATGGCATTCAGCCGGCTGCTGCCCGCGGAGAGGCCGTAACCCCGATAATCGTAAACGTAAACATCAAATCCCCGGTCGCGGAAGACTTGCAACTCACCCATGATTTGGTCAGCAAGCATGGCATTGCCTTGCGCCACCAGCAGATACCCCCGGGGATTCCCCGAAGCACGCAAGCGGTAACCACCGAGCCGGCGTTTATCAAGGGTTTCGAAATGGATGGGTTCAACGCCGCGTAGGCCTGCCAGTCTTCGAGAATCCGGCGAGCCGGCGGCACGACGAAATGTCCAGAATGCCAGCGGCTCGCGCACGAAACCACACACACTGAATTCCGGATCGGGCTTGTCGGTCTCGAACGAACCCATGGCATGAACGCTACCCACGGCCATCATGCCCAGCAGCGCGCCCGCCACAGCGCGGGGGCAATTTCCGCGACAAGGCGCGGCGCGAAAATCAGGTGCCAGGCGTGGAATGGGCCTTCACATCGCCACGCTGACGCCGCGCGAAATCCTCCAGCTGCCGGGTGATGGCGACAAAGGCATCGCGGATCGCGACATAGACATCCTCATGCTGCGCCTTGTTCGCCACCAATTCCGCGCCGGGCACGGAGAGGTCAATATGAACGCTGTAGAGCTTGCCTTGATGCTGGTGTCGCTGCGGCGTCTCCACCACCACACGACAGCTGATGATCTTTTCATGAAAGCGGCTGAGTTTCTCGGCTTTCTCGCGGATACGGGACTCGACGGCGTCGGATTGCGGCATGTCTTTCAAGGTTATCTGCAACGGAATCTGCATAATCATGCTCCCCTTTGGTGCATAGGTAACTGGTAAGCGTGACTCCCTTCTCGCGAATCACATCCTGAACGACAAGGATACCCTGATTTCAGATTTTCCGCTCCTTGTAGTACGGATCCACCCAGCAGCGCGGCAGGCGCTCGCCGGAAAGGAATGTCATATCGGACTTGCGGAAGCCGGTCGGGTCCGGCATCTCTTCACCGGCGTGGAACCTGCCCTTGACTTCATTCCTGAAAGGATTAGAGAGGGCTTCGACATCCATCACTTCCACAATGTCGCCACTCGAAACGTGCCTGAGAAACATGGCGCCTCCTTCACCTTGTCCGTGCCACCGACTTCAGGAGTGTTTCGCGCTCCTGGCCGTGGCGAAACAATCTTCGCGCCACTGGCAAGCGGTTTGATCGCACACACCTTCATAGGCTGTGGCGAAACAGTCGAAATTGCCTTCCTTGATCTGGATCGCCTTGATCAATTCGGCTTTCTCGGCCTTACCGAGTGCCAGCCCCTGCTCACGGGCAATTTCGCGTATCCTCTGGATTTTCATGGTCTCGCCTCCTTGCGAATGTTAGGAACACCCAAGAGACGTCTGCCCAGTAGCAAAATAATGGCGCGGCAGGCGTATTTCTACTTTGACGGATATCAATAAATCATATCTGTTCCAAGAGCGCCGTATGCCTGCTATTCCTCTCCGCGCGCCGGCTTGGGTCTTTACAATTCCGGCTCGGAGTGGAAGGATGACAGATATTCGCCAGTCGGATTTTTTTCTCAACACCAAGTCTTCGTCAGTGAAACTCGATACCTCAAGCAAAAACCTCAAGGAACTGCGCGCCTTGGCCCGATCCCGCGGTCTGCGCGGATATTCCAAATTGTCGCACAGCGAACTCGAAAAGCTATTGTCGCGACCTAACGGGCACAAACCGGTTGTCGCGGGGATAAGCGTGAAAGCGGCGCCAAAAAAGACAAAGAGCGCGGTCCGGGCCAAATCCCGCTCAACCGCACCCAATGCGACCGCGCGCACCAAAAAGAAGCAGCCAACCATCCCGGCCGGTCACCCCGCTGCACACGTTGCCTCGGAGACTCAATCCTTGGCGCCGAAGTGGGAATGGGCCACCGACACCCAGCGCCAATACGCGGATGAGGAACAGGTCGAAAGCGCGAAATATGCCATTGTTCCGCCCGGCGTGACGGCGCCTCGCGTTGAAATGGCCGATCTCAACGAAAATATCGATGATCTTCCGCCGGTTAACGAACCCATGCTTTGTCTGCTGCCGCAGAAGCCCGGCGTGCTGCACGGTTATTGGATCATGCCGCCGGGCGCAATGCCGAATCCTCAAGCGCTCAAGCTCCGTCTCGGGCGCATCGCCCGCGAAACCTTTGAAGTCATCGATGAAATCACCCTTCCACATGAACGCGGGCATTGGTATTTCCACGTGGATGAGGCCGCTGATATGGGCGCAGTATTTTTGCTACTGGGTTACTACGAGCCGGGCGGGCGTTTCGTCAGCGTGAATCGCCGCGGCATTGCGCGCATTCCGAATCTGTATGCCTCTGATCGCACTGATCGCCTGTGGTGGGTGAGCGAGGAGCAATTCCGTACCATGTACCGGCGCGCGGGCGGTTACGTCCGTGGCCCACATCTGGGCTGGGCCGCTTCGATCAGCAGTCCCGGCGGCGCGCCTTCTTCTGACCATCTCGCCAAGCCGGGCAACGTCAGCAGTCGTTAAGTATTCCTTTGAAAAAGAATCTTAAACCACAGGGAGCACGGGGAATCAAGGCTAACGGAAAAACGGAACGGCTGTTCTTGTCCTGTCACGCGCCCTTCCCCGTGTTCCCCGTGGTTTGAATTGATTTTGTTACCGGTTCTTTAGGATATTTCCACGGTGCAACCCAAAGGATACCTCGCGCTCGTCCTGCACGCGCACCTGCCGTTCGTGCGCCATCCGGAGCATGAGCGTTTCCTCGAAGAAGACTGGTTCTTCGAGGCCATGACCGAAACCTACCTGCCGTTGCTCAATGTCTTCGAAGGCCTGACACGCGATAACGTGCCTTTTCGCGTGACGATGTCGCTCACCCCTACCCTGCTCTCGATGATGACTGATCCGCTGCTACAGAATCGCTACGTGCGCTATCTCGATGAGCGACTCGAGGCGCTGGAAGGCGAGCGCCGGCGCACCAAAGGCGATTCCTATTTCAATCCGGTAATACTTTTTTACATCGACCTGTACACGCGTCTGCGTCATCGCTTCATCGAACAGGACCGCCTGGACGTGACGGTAGCCTTTCGCCGCCTGATGGAGGACGGCTCGCTCGACATTCTCACCTGCGGCGCGACCCATGGTTATTTCCCGCTGTTGGCGGTTAACGAAGAAAGTATCTATGCCCAGCTTTCCATGGCGGTACGCACGCATCAACGCATCCTTGGCCGCAAGCCACGCGGCATCTGGCTGCCAGAGTGCGGTTACACGCCCGGCGTGGACCGGCTGCTGCGCGAGTTCGGGATCGATTATTTCATCCTCGACTCGCACGGTCTGCTCAACGCCGAGCCACGGCCAAAGTATGGTGTACACCGCCCGATCCGCACCCCGGAAGGCCCAGCCGCGTTCGCGCGCGATTACGAATCCAGCAAACAGGTATGGTCCGCGGAGCAAGGCTATCCGGGCGATCCCGCCTACCGCGAGTTCTACCGCGATGCCGGCTTCGACGTGCATGAATCCCACATCCGGAAACTGCATCATGCCGACATCCCGACGTTCACTGGCCTGAAATACCACCGCATCACTGGCAAAACCGATTGGAAAGAACCCTATCACCCCGGTTGGGCGCGCGAGCGCGCCGCGGAGCACGCCGGGCATTTCATGTTCAACCGTCAGCACCAGATCAATTGGCTGACTTCTTTCTTCGACCGACCGCCGATTATCCTGGCGCCCTATGACGCCGAGCTCTTCGGCCACTGGTGGTTCGAGGGGCCGCAATGGATTGACTTTCTGTTGCGCAAGATGGCGCATGACCAAAACGACATCAAGACCATCACGCCGTCGGAGTATCTCGACCGTTATTCCGATCTGCAGCCGGCCTCACCGCCCGAATGCAGCTGGGGCGCCGGCGGATTTCACGAGGTGTGGCTGAACGGCAAGAATGACTGGATATACCCGTATCTGCACAGCGCCGCCGAAAAGATGGGGGCGCTGGTGCGGCACTTTCCGGAGGCGCCGGGTACACAACGGTGGGCCCTGGATCAGGCCGCGCGTGAATTATTGCTGGCACAATCCAGCGACTGGGCGTTCATCATGAAGACCGGTACCAGTGTGGAGTATGCCGTGCGGCGTTTCAAAACCCACTTGCACCGCTTTCATCGCTGTGTCGGTATGGTGGAGTCCGGAAATTACGACGAACCCTATTTGAAAGAAATCAGTGCGCGCGACAGCCTGTTTCCGGATATGGATTACCGGATTTTTCAGAACCGACCGTTGCTATAACAATTCCAACGGCCCGCACCAGTCGGTGGCCGGCGATCGATGGATGCAGGTCCGATCATCCTGGGTTACTGCACTTGTTGGGGACAGGGTGTTTGCTGCGACAATTCTATAGCGCGGCGTTGCTCGTCGGCCGTATGTTGCGGTTCGAAAAACTCACGCGGACGACCTTCTGGATGCTGTTGTCGCTCGACTTCGAATTGGCGCCGCGCGGCTTCGCGTTCTTCGGGTGTTGATGTGTCTCCAAGAGCAGGAATATCATCCTGCGGGAGATCGGGATGCTCGCGATCGAAGCGGTCTCGGTCTTCGGAGGTTACGAGTTGTCCTTCTTGAGGAGGCATTTGTGTACCTTCGATCCGTGGCCCGGAATCGTTTGGCGTTTGCGGCGGTACGCAATCACTGGGTTGGGCCCAGACTAAAGTCGGGGAGAGACAAGCGATAACGAGGATAAGATAAAGTCGCATTGGAACCTCTTCGTAAGCGTTATATCAGATGCATTGCCGCGAGCACGGCCCCGATCAGACCCACTTCAGGCTTGATCGCCACCCGCACCGGGATGTCCGCCACATACTTCTTCATTTTTCCCTTGTTCAGGAACGCACGCATGAACCGGCCGTCGGTCAGTCTTGAAATGATCTTCGGTGCGATGCCGCCGGCGATGTAAACACCGCCTGTCGCTCCGGCCGTCAGCGCCAGATTGCCTGCCTGCGCGCCGTAAATATCCACGAAAAGATCCAGCGCCTGATTCGCGAGCGGATCATTCTGCTCCAGTGCCGCCTTTGTGATGACTGCCGCCGGATCGTCGATCTGCATCATCCTGACCACCAATGGAGATTCAGGTGTTTTCCCACGCGCCTTGAGAAAACCATAAAGCTCAACCAAACCATGGCCGGAAAGAACAAGCTCCCATGATGTACGACCGGCGTCTTTCAAAAGATGGCGCGTGAGCTCGATTTGCAATTCATTCGTTGGGGCGAAATTCGCGTGCCCACCCTCGGTGGCGATGGGTTCATAGTGGTCCTGTAGCCAGACGAGCACCCCTTGCCCCAGCCCGGTGCCGGCGCCGATCACTGCGCGCGGACCGTGTTTGACCGCCTTGCCTTTTTGCAGCACAACCAGATCTTTCTTCCCTATAGCCACAATGCCGTGACCGATGGCCTGAAAGTCATTGATGAGGCAAAGCCGGGAAAATTTGAAACGGCGTTTGAGATCCTGACCGTGTATCTCCCATGGGAGATTAGTCACCTTGACGCTTTGGCCTCTCGCCGTTGTCTTGACCGGCCCGGCGATGCCGAAGCAGACGGCCCTTATATTTTTCTTTTTTTCTGCCTTGAGGAATTCATGAACGATGGAAGACAGGCTGTCATAAGACGCACTGTCGAAGCGCTGCTCCCGGACAGCGTGGTAACGGCCTGCCTTGCACTCCGCGATTTGCAGCAGTGTCTTGGTCCCGCCGATGTCGCCAGCCAACACACGCATTTCAATTCATCCCCATTGTCGGGAACAGGACATCACATTGTGAGGACGATGGCAAGATTGCTATACTCACGCGCCTCAAGCCGGGGTGGCGGAACTGGTAGACGCGCCAGACTCAAAATCTGGTGGTGGCAACACCGTGTCGGTTCGATTCCGACCCTCGGTACCAAAAATAAAGGGGCTGCCGTAAGGCAGCCCCTTTTTCTTGTGGGTCGAAACTTTACTGTGCCGAACAGGCAAGCCGCAGAGGTTCGCCGCGTGCGGCGCCGGCCGGCATGGAGACAGCATAGACCGTCGCGCCAGCTCCACATTTCCACTCGGCGGTGAAATTTTTGGCGCAATCAGGGGGCGAATCTTCCAGCCCGGCAGGATCGATTTTGTGTTCACACTGGGTTTGCCCATCACAGGCGCGCGACACCTGGGCCGTGGCGTTACCGGGCTTGGCGCCACAATTGATTCCGAAGGCGCCGGTGACAACCTTGATCAATGACTTGGTATTTTCCGCTTTTTCACCCACACGTGCCTTGTCCGTCATTACCACACTGCTCTGCGATGCCATGGCGAGACTTGCTGTGACTTCTCCCGATGTATTCGCCGGAAGGTGTACAGGCGAGGATTGAGACGAGCCCATGCTTTCGCGCACCTTATCCCGCAAAGCATCTGTTTCGTTAAAGTGCATTGCCAGACCCACAAACATGAGAATGACGCCGAGGAGGGTGGCACCAATCCTGCCGACGTTTCCTGGTTCGATTTTCCCCTCGATCCGTCCCAGCACAGCCAGCAGGAGAAACAGAATGGCGGCAAGAATGAACATGCGTGCCAGCGGCACGTCTACCATTCTCGCTATCAGCTCTTGCATGTATCTCATCGTTTTGTGCCCCTGGAATCGCCACGCCCTCTTATTGCAAATAGTAGAAGGACGCCGAGATAGCAACCGGCCAATGATCTGTCCGGTTTCACCGCTGGTCGAGGTTTGTGACAAAAAACAGGAGATGAAACAGAAGAAAGCCCGGGATGGCTCCGATCCGACGGCTAGGCGACCTGCACCGGGATGGAATTACGCGTATGGGTGATGTGGTTGCGACTGTTAACGTACACCAGGCGCGGCTTGTAGGCAGCAAGCTCTTTTTCCTCGAACTCGGCATAGGCGCAGATGATAACGATATCGCCAGGTTTAGCCTTGTGCGAGGCAGCACCATTGACCGATATGATGCCCGAACCCTCTTCGGCACGGATGGCATAGGTGGAGAAGCGCTCGCCGTTGGCGAGATTGTAAACATCGATACGCTCGTATTCGCGAATGTCGACGGCGTCCAGCAGGCGGCCGTCGATCGCGACCGAACCCTCGTAATCGGGCTCGGAATGCGTGACGGTCACGCGGTGCAACTTGGACTTGAGCATAATGCGACGCATAAAACCTCTAAAACCTGCAGCTGTTCTTCATATTATCGTGCCTAAACCTCGCGTTTTCAAATCACGATTTCAGCTCAAATTCGACGTTGTCGATGAGTCGTGTCTGTCCCAGCCATGCCGCCGCCAAGGCCACGAGCTTTCGGTCATCCGCCCCCGGCAGCTGCAGATCGGATTGTCGGCGGACATTCACGTAGTCGGGCCTGAAACCGTCCGACTGCAGATCGATAACGGCATTTTCCTCCACCGCCGCGAGATGCATGCCTTCCCGCAATACGCGGTCACGTAACCGGCACAGCGCCTCGTACAGACGCGGCGCGGTTTTGCGCTCCTCGGGCGATAAGTAGTTGTTACGCGAACTCAAGGCCAGCCCGTCCGGCTCGCGCACCGTGTCCACGCCGATGATCTCCACCGGCAGGCCGAGATCGGACGTCATCAGGCGGACGAGCAGCCATTGCTGATAATCCTTTTTGCCGAACACGGCGACGTCCGGCGCCACCAGATTGAACAAGCGATTCACCACGGTGGTGACGCCACGAAAATGCCCGGGACGGAACGCACCACAAAGTTCATTGCTCAGGCCCGGCACTTCAACGACAGTTTGCGCCTCGCGTCCGCGTGGACACATCTCGGATTCCGCCGGCTTGAACAGCATGTCCACGCCCGCAGAGAGCAAGGCCACTTTGTCATGCGAAGCTGTGCGCGGATAGGAATCGAAGTCCTCGTTCTGCCCGAATTGCAGGGGATTAACATAAATACTCGCCACCACCGCCTGTGCGTGATTCCGCGCTTCCTGCATCAGGCGCACATGACCGGCATGAAGGTTTCCCATGGTTGGAACAAAGGCGATGCGCTTGCCGCTCTGGCGCAGCCGCGCGATCTGTTCCCTCAGTCCGGAAATGGTTTCGGTCACGACCATATGATCATTTGACGCAAAGACGCGAAGACGCAAAGGGAAAAATAAAAATTAAATAAATACGGAAAATACCAATAAGGAATTTGGATAATGAAAATCCCGTAAGATCAAGCTCAATCCAAGCCTGTCTTGTGGGTTCTGATAATTTTCGCATTCTTTGCGTCTTTGCGCCTTTGCGTCAAGAATTAAAACAATGCTCCGGGCCCGGAAACGCACCGGATCTGACGGCAGCGATATAGGATTTGACTGCCGCTTCGATGCTGGATGCATCATGCATGAAATTTCGGGAGAACTTGGGGCTCGGTCGCGGATAAATGCCTAACATGTCATGCAATACCAGCACTTGGCCGTCACAATCCTTGCCCGCGCCGATTCCTATGGTGGGAATATCCAGTTCTGCGGTAATCGATTTTGCCAGTTCCGCCGGCACCGCTTCGAGCACCAGCAGGGATGCGCCGGCTTCCTGCAGAATCCTGGCATCTTGACGAATTCGCTCCGCGGAAGTGGTTTCGCGTCCCTGTACACGGTAACCACCCAGTTGATGCACCGATTGCGGCGTAAGTCCCAGATGCGCGCACACCGGCACACCGCGTTCGACCAAAAAACGCACTGTCTCGGCCATGGTCTCACCGCCCTCCAGCTTCACCACCTGCGCCCCACCTTTCTGCATCAGGCGTCCCGCTGAAGCAAAGGCATGCGAGGGACTTTGCTGATAACTCATGAAAGGCATGTCCGTAATAATCAGAGCACGCTTTGTCCCACGCGCTACGCAGCGACTGTGATATGCCATGTCGGCAACGCTGACCGGAAGCGTGGTTTCATGACCCTGCATTACCATGCCAAGAGAATCGCCAACCATAATCATATCGATGCCGGCGTTATCAAGCAGGCTCGCAAAACTGTAGTCGTAAGCAGTCAGGCAGGTGATCTTCTCGCCCCGGCGCCTCATTTCCTTAAGCGTGGTGAGCGTAACCGGCTTCACAGGTTGGCAGCGAGAGGATTGAAGAAATGGCGCCCGCTGCGAATCTTGCGGATGTGGGAGAGCAATGTCTGGAAATCCGCTTCACGATCCACAATGTTGATCCGCTCCGCGTTGACGACGAGCAAAGGCGCAGCCGTGTAGTGATGAAAAAACTGGGTGTAGGCGTCTACCAGGATCTGGAGGTAATCGCGATCGATAAGTCGCTCATATTCAACCCCACGACGACGCACACGTTCATGCAACACGTCCACCGGCGCCTGCAGATAAATCACAAGGTCCGGCACCGGCAGGTTCAGGCTCATTTGGGCATATACCTGCTCGTACAGCCGGAGTTCATCGTCATCCAGGTTGGCGCGTGCGAACAGCTTGTCCTTGTCGAGCAGGAAATCCGAAACATAACCGCTGCTGAACAAGTCGCTTTGCTTGATCTGTTCGATCTGACGTGCACGCTGAAACAGAAAGAATAATTGCGTCGGCAGCGCATACGACTTGCGCGACTGATAAAACCGTTCGAGAAAGGGATTGTCTTCGGGATGCTCAAGTAATGGCTTGGCGCCAAAAACTTCTGACAAACGCACGGCCAGACTGGTCTTGCCCACGCCAATCGGCCCTTCGACAACGACATAACCCGGATTTTCACTGTTCATGCGCTGGAAATCCTCAAAGATGGGCAATACCCGTTATCCGACATCTATCTTCTGTATCGGCTGGCCGGCACAGTCCGCCAGCAAATCGCGCAACACTCCCCTCCCCGGAATGACCAGATCCGGTTCGATTTCGTGCAAAGGATACAGGACGAAAGCGCGTTCGTGGAGTCTCGGGTGCGGCACGGTCAATTCCGCCATCTGGATCGTCTGATCGCCGTACAACAACAGATCGAGATCCAGCGTCCGTGGGCCACCTTTATCCCCTTGTCGCTGGCGTCCATGCATGCGTTCGACTTCAAGGAGGTTCTGCATGAGCGTCACCGGCGCCTGTCCGGTATGCACGCGGCAAACGGCGTTAATAAAGTCCGGCTGCTCGCGCAGGCCCACCGGCGCGGTGCGATAAAATGACGAGCAGGCCTCGACACGGGTTTGTGCAAGTTGCCCCAGCGCCGTCACACCGGCGCGCACTTGCGCAACGGGATCGGCCAGATTACTCCCCAGCCCAATGTAGGCGCGCACCGTATTTTCTGACGGCTTACTCATGCCTCGGCGCCTGAGCGGGCGATGACCGGCGTCGCCGGCGGCGGCGTTTTCCGCCACCGCCGGGCGCAGCAAATTCCGCCACCATGACGCGACGTTCATTTTCGTCCGCCGATTGGAAACGCGTCCACCAATCGGCCAGCGACTGCTCAGCCTCACCGGTTTCGGCCCGCAACAGAAGAAAATCGTAGGCGGCGCGGAAGCGTTTAATTTCGAGCAGGCGGAACGCCTGCTGACCAGCGCGCCGTTCAAGGCGGCTCTGCATGCTCCAAATTTCGCGCATCGGCACACTGAAGCGCTTAGGGATCGTGACGTGCCGCAGCTGCTCACGCAACACATGTTCCGCGGCGCGGAACATGGCGTCATGGCCGTTCATGCCACGTGCGATGTGCTCGCCCATTTGCTCCCTCACGGGCTCCCACAACAAGGCAGCAAAGAGAAACGCCGGCGTTACCGGCTTGTCAGCACTCACGCGCGCATCGGTGTTGGCCAGCGCGCGCGGCACCAGCGTTACGGGGAAACCCCCTTCTTCGTGTTCAAGACTCTTTTCCGTTTGCGGAAACAGATACTGGAACAAGCCGTAGTGACGCAATAATTCGTAGGTTTCAAGGGCATAGCCGCCATGAAACAGCTTCAGCACTTCCTCGAACATCCGTGCCGGAGAAACGGTGGCCAGCAAGGGCGCGAGGTCGCGGATGGGCGCGGCGGTCTTTTCTTCGAGGTTAAAACCCAGCTTGGCGGCAAAACGGACTGCGCGCAGCATGCGTACCGGGTCCTCGCGGTAGCGCGTCGCGGGATCGCCGATCACGCGCAGTATGCCGGCCTTAAGATCCGGGACGCCGTCCGCGTAATCGATAACACTGAAATCATGGATATCGTAATACAACGCATTAACGGTGAAATCACGCCGGACGGCGTCCTCTTCCTGGGAGCCAAAAATATTGTGGTCCGGTGCATCCGTCGTTGAGTCGTCTTCAACATCCTCCCCTTCCGTTTCTTCTTCCGTCGAAGGGGGCTCCTCGGTAATGTCACGGGGAATGGCGCGGAAAGTGGCGACCTCGATGATATCCCAGCCAAAACGCACGTGAACCAGGCGGAAACGCCGGCCAATGATCCGTGCGTTGTGGAACAGCTTGCGGATCTGCTCCGGTCGCGCGTTAGTTACGACGTCGAAATCCTTGGGTTCGCGCCCCAGCATAAGATCGCGCACGCACCCACCCACCAGCAGGCTGGCGTAGCCGGCTTCTTTCAGACGGTTCAGAACCTTGAGGGCGTTTTCGCTGATCTGCGTGCGCGTGATGATGTGTTGCGCGCGCGGAATGATGACGGGGTTGTTAATCGTTATTTCACCTGTCCGTTACAAAGCCGACAATCAGTGCACACATAATCTGTTGGTGCTTTGTCGGCCGGTACGTATAATAACACCGCTTTTGGCGCCCTGCGCGCCAACTCCGAACGCTCCCATCGTCTAGTGGCCTAGGACGCTGGCCTCTCACGCCGGTAACAGGGGTTCGAATCCCCTTGGGAGCGCCAAAACTAAAATGGACCCATTTTTTTGGGTCCGTTTTAGTTTTGGAGGTTGTTCTTCCCAAGGGGATGAGAACCCTCGGCTTGACGGACGCCATCCCTGGCGTCCGCCCTTCGGGCGCGCTAAAGCGCGTCCAATTTTGTTCCAGACAAAATTTGTCGACCAGCGCGCGCGGAACGCCGCCGCGAAGCGACGGCGGCCCCGGAAGGGGCGAGGTATAGGACGTACCGAGTAATCCCCTTGGGAGTGCCATACTTGCCGTCCTTGGCGCAACCCCGTGACTTCGACTAACCCTGGCCCACGCATCTCGCTGCGCAATCCTTGCTTCGCTCGAAGTCCTGCCCGGCCTTCCTTGGCCGGGCGTTCGCTGCTTTCGCAGCTCACCCATGTGCGGGCGCTCGGAGGCACGAGAACACATTAAGTGTCTTCGTGACAATTCTGCCGGGAGCAGAATTGGACAGCGGAGCGCAGCGACGCTGGCCCCGGAGCGCGAAGCGCGAAGGGGCGAGCCCCAGGGATGGGGCGAACAAAACTCCGTCTCGCCCCCTTGGGAACTATTTGGGAGCGCCAAAACTAAAAAGGGCCCATAAAGGGCCCTCTTTAGTTTTGATTGGCGCACTAAATCTATTGTTCTTTCGCGCCTGTACCGCCACCGCCGCCCTTTTTCATCAATTCCACGATACGCGTATAGCCACCGCGTTCGGCGATCTTATCCGCTGTGTCACCGCGCCCGTCCTTGGAGTTCACGTCCGCACCGTTGTCGAGCAGCATCTGGACGATATCGCTATAACCTTTATAGGCCGCCGCCATCAACGGCGTCTTGCCGCTAACGGTGCGCACGTTCACGTTCACGCCCTGGTTTAACAATGATTGCACCACGGCAATCCGCCCCTTGAGTATGGCCGTAAACAGCGCCGCCGCGCCGTGCGCGGTTTTGGAACGGCCGCTTTTCTCAAGGCCGGAAGGCAACTTCAGCAGGCGATTACTGAGGGAAATGACGATCATGGCCACCAGTCCAAGTAGACTGATCTGCGGATCGATGCCGAATTCCTTGGCGATATCCTCGGGCACGTTGGCACCGGCGGCGAGAACCACGATCACCAGGATAAGGGTGAATTTGAGATACCGGACCAGCGCCACAGCTATAACAGCGATCAACCCACCAAGCAGATAGCGGCGATCAAAACTGATCCAATCCGTCCAGGCGTCAGGCAGATTGGCTCCGATACTGAGCAACACAACAACAGCGACGAGACCCCAATCCCGCGGCGATTCTTTTAATAAGACCACAAAACCTCTCCTCTGTTTCCAGTCAGACTGTAGCCGCCACCCTAACCCCTGTTGCGACACTTAGCCTTAAGTCTAGATGCATTTTCTGCTCTGTGAAGCCGGCAATAATGCAAATAAAACCTGGTGCCGAATACCAGAAAACACCGGGCATTCCGGGCAAAAACCGCTCGCAAACCGCTTCACGCGTCCTTGTCCCCGAGAATACGCTCCAGCCAGCGGGCAATATCCCGGATTTCATCCGGCGCCACGGTATGCCCCATAGCATAGGTATGCCACTCAAGATCAAGTCCGTGCGCTTCCATCCGACTGTGTGCATGCTGCGCCAAATCAAACGGTATCATGCGGTCGTCCGTCCCATGCGCCATAAATATCGGGACCTTGACGTTAGCTGGATCAGCCTCCGCCATCAAGCTCTCTGCAAAAGGAACGGGTGCCGACAAGGACATAATTCCAGCCAGTGACCTGGCATAACGCAGACCGGTATGAAGCGCAATCGCCCCACCCTGGGAAAATCCCGCCAGCACAATGCGCTCACTGGCAATGCCGCGCTGGATTTCATTCTCGATCAGGCCTTGCATGATTTTTTCAGATTCGCGGATATGCTCGATATTTTGCTCAAAACCGCGCTCGGACATGGCGATGTCATACCAGGCGCGCATGACAGAACCGCCATTAATGGTCACCGGCCGGTAGGGCGCGTGCGGGAACACAAATCGCAGAACGGGTTTTGCCGGCAATCGCAGTTCAGGAATGATGGCTTCAAAATCGTGGCCATCGGCACCCAATCCATGCAGCCAGATGACGCTGGCAGAGGGCCTGGGCCCTGTTTCAACTTCTATGGCAGGTTCCTCGAGCGGCCGGACATCCATACTTCAGTCTTCCCCGCGATAGACACAACCGGCCGTGCAGGTCTCACGCACGATGACTTTGGAGAGCACCGGTAATGCGGGTTTGAGCTTGCGCCAGATCCAGCGAGCAAGGTGTTCGCTGGTGGGGTTTTGCAGACCTTCAATTTCGTTTAAATAATGATGGTCGAGCTGATCGTGAAGCGGCTGGAAAACGCGAGACAGGTCGGCGAAGTCCATGATCCAGCCAGACTGCTCCTGCACCGGTCCGGCAACATGAATTTCGATCCGGAAGGAATGGCCGTGCAAACGCCGACACTTGTGGTTTTCCGGTACGTTCGGCAAGTGATGCGCTGCTTCGATGGTAAAAATCTTGAATATTTCCACAGGAATAACCGCAAAGAAAAAATGAATATACAAGTTTAACGACTTTCGTGCGTGCCGGAAACCATGCATTGCTCTCGCGGCGTTACTGACACGGCGCTAGAATAGCTCCGCGTTCCAACCAGTCAGATTCGCCTCCCCGAGGACCCATGGCCCAAACTCACTTCCCGCTGATCGTTGAGCCGGCAGAGCTGGAGAAACACCTTGCCGCGGAAGATCTCCTGATAGTGGATCTGTGCCGACCCGAAACCTATGCACAGACTCACGTACCCGGTGCCGTGCACCTCGATTACACGCAAATCGTGGCCGCGCGGCCACCCACCATGGGCTTACTGCCGGATGCGGCGCCATTGAGCGACGTGCTCAGTTCCATCGGCATGACACCGAACCACCATGTCATGGCCTATGACGATGAGGGTGGTGGACGCGCCTCGCGCCTGCTCTGGACACTGGATGCCCTCGGCCATACCCGTTATTCACTGCTGAACGGTGGCCTGCACGCCTGGCTCAATGATCGGCACCGGGTCGATAACGAACCAGTAATGAAAAAACGGACCGACTACACGGTGAAGTTTGATAGCAAGGTCATCGCGGACAAGAATTACATCATGAAACATTTACACGATACGGGAGTGGTTATCGTGGACACGCGCACACCGGCGGAATACCGCGGCGAAACCAAGCGCGCGGAACGCAGCGGGCACATCCCCGGAGCGGTCAATTTCGACTGGATGAACGCCATTGATAAGACGCACAGCGCACGCCTGAAACCGGCGGAAGATTTAAAGCGGGTTCTGGTTGATCTTGGGGTGACGCCGGACAAGGAGGTGATAACGTATTGTCAGACGCATCACCGTTCGGCGCATACTTATATAGTTCTTAAAAGTCTGGGGTACCCGCAGGTGCGGGGCTATCCGGGATCGTGGTCAGAGTGGGGCAACAGCCCCGAAACGCCTATCGAATAAAAGGCCAGCTGGCATCGCGCTGATAATCCAGGCTGCGGTTGTCTGACTGCGCCAACCGGCGCGCGGCACGGTCGCGCAACAGTACAGCGTAGATATCACCGTCATAAACCATCGCTGCCGTTTCCTGCCACCTGCCGTCATTCAACTTCGCGGAAGTCAACGCCGATATTCTCGATCTAATATTATTTAACCACTTTTTCATTTCTCTCCTCCCCTCCGCACCGGTGATTCGGGCGTCACAACCATGATAAAAGGCAATTCCTGTGCCACTCACGGTGTCGATAAGGCATCGTCAACGAAACATACTGATTTGAAAATTGTTTCCAGAATAAAAATCCCGCAACGACGAATCACACGACCCAGATGAACGGTCGTAGTGTAAGATTCAACCTACACATTCATGCCGGCAATAATGCCGCCAGCGCCGTAATTCTCTCGTCGCCATCTGCCCGGGTAAATCTTGCTGCAAGCAATCAAGGATTTAGCCTGCATGTTCAAGATGGATGCTTGGTTTTCGCTGCTTCCTGTAGCTGTAAAATGCCCCGACAAAACCTCGTCAGATCAGAGCAGAGGTTCTTTTCTCTTCATGATGAATAACATCCGGATTCTCGTGGCCCAACCATAGAAGTACGCGAATATTTGGATGCCAGGGCTGGGCAAAGACCTGAATCTGCTGTATGGCACTCACCTTTCCTCATGTGGCCAGGCTGCCGCCACCCGATTCCCGCCGCATAAAACCAATCTACACTTAAGCTAAAGCTTTAATTCGCGGGACAGCGTCGAAACTTCATGGATCAGCGTAATTTACGCACGGAAGATCTCCTGCTTCTTCGGGAGAGGGCCTCCATTTATGCCGTGTATGGCGTGTATATCGCCAGCATCAGTGTCGTCATCGCGACATTGCTGGTGAGCTATGTCATGGCCGACGCCATCACGATTGAAGGCATCATGCTCGCCCAGACTTCCAACATTGCGCTATGGACTGTGGATGCCATGCCTTTTGTATTCGCCATGTGGGGGCAATATGCCTCCTACCGCATGGCGCGCGAGGCCAACGAGTTCGTGCAGACCAAGACACAATCCCTGCGCGAGGCGTTGACCAAGGCCGACTTCACCAGCAAGGCCAAAAGCGACTTCTTTGCCAAGATGAGTCACGAGCTGCGCACGCCCATTAATGGCATTATTGGAATGAGTGATTTGGTTCTTGAAACGAAACTGACCAAGGAACAACATCGCCACATCGATATCATTAAATCTTCGGCCAGCGGATTACTGACGCTGATCAACGATCTGCTGGATTTCTCAAAAATAGAGGCCGGCAAGCTCGAGCTGGAAGAAATTGAATTCGATCTGCGAGATTGCGTCGAGAAATCGGCCGCTTTGCTCACACAACAGGCGCACGCCAAGGGGCTCGTGCTTACCAATTTGATCCAGAATGATGTGCCCAGCCACCTGCTCGGCGACCCCGGGCGATTGCGGCAAATCATCATTAATCTACTCGGTAACGCCATCAAATTTACCCATACGGGTGAAATTGTCCTGAGCGTCAAGAAGATGACTGATGAAGCCAAGGGCCAGGTACGACTGCACGTGGAAGTAGCCGACACCGGCATTGGCCTTTCGGCAAAAAATCAGACAAAACTGTTTCAGCCCTACAATCAAGCCGGTGCTTCGACATCGCGACGCTACGGAGGAACCGGTCTTGGGCTCACCATCAGCAAGGAACTGGCGGAGGCCATGGGCGGACAGATCGGAGTGAAAAGTCAGGAAGGCAAAGGTAGTGTATTCTGGTTCACCGCCAATTTCCGCAAACCCGCCGCGTTGAGTGCCGCTCCCGCGCCTACGCAGATTAACCTTAAAGGATTGCGCGTGCTGGTGGCCGACGGCAATATTCCAACGCGTGTCGGTCTGGTGGACCAGCTGAATGCGTTGGGTCTGGAAGTGCAATCCATCGGTAATGGCAACGCGGCGCTGCAAATGGTTCGCTCCGCCGCGGGCTCGGACTTCCGCTTCGATCTGGTGCTGGTAGACATGTTCCTGCCTAACCTGAGCGGCGAGGAACTCGGGCACGAAATAAAATCACAGCCGGAAACGCGTGATACCGTACTGGTCATCCTGACTTCCGCGGGTGTTCGTGGTGATGCGCAACGGCTGAACCAGGCGGGCTTTGCCGGTTACTTCGGCAAACCCATCCAGCCCGACGACCTGCAGGACATGCTGAAAACAGTCATGGCGACGCGGAGCATGGATGAACAGGAACGCCAGCGTGCTGGCCTGGTCACCAAATACACACTGTCCGGCATGCGCAAAAAACTTGCACGCCTGCTGATTGTTGAGGACAGTGACGTCAATCAGGAAATCATGCAGAAAATGTTGTCCAAGCTGGGTTATTCGGCCGATATGGCGGTGAACGGACGAGCCGCCATCGAGGCGGCAACGCATGAGGACTACGGACTGATTCTCATGGATCTCCATCTTCCGGATATCAGCGGGATTGAAGCCATCGAAGCCATCCGAGCCCAGTCCGGTGCGCGCGCCAATACAGCCATTGCTGTACTCACAGCAGGTGCGTCGGATGGGGAAATAGCGCGCTGCCGCGCGCTGAAGGTCAATGACTTTCTGATCAAACCCCTGGATAGCAAAATACTCGCCGACACGCTGAAGCACTATCGGATCACGTCCACGTCTGTCACAAAGGATGCGCCATCTTCAGACACCTCGAAAAGCACCGCGCCGGACTCAAGGCTGGTGGAAATCTTCATCAAGGAAGCCACACAAAGACTGGACTCGCTGCGTAAGGCAGTGACATCCAATGACGCCCAGCGTGCTGCACGCGAGGCACATACCCTCAAAAGCTCGAGCGCCTATTTCCATGCCGATGCCATGCACGATGCCGCAACACGACTGGAAGAGATGGCAGACAGCGGGCAGCTCAGCAAGGCAAAACCAGAGCTGGAAAAGCTTGAGGCCGCCTACGCCCGGCTGCACACCAGCCTGACAAAGGATAAGAATTAGCTAAAGATAATTACGCAGGCGCGTCACACCTTCGCGCAAATTATCAAGCGTATTAGCATAGGAAAATCGCACATGCTGCCGCGCCCGATGGCTACCGAAGTCGAGACCCGGCGTGATGGCGACTCCGGTTTTCTCGAGCAGCCCGATGGCAAAGGCCCGGCTGTCATCGGTAAAGCGCGAGCAATCGGCATATAAATAAAAAGCACCTTGCGGCACCAGCGGGATTTCAAACCCGAGTTCACGCAAGGCCGGCAGAAGAAAATCCCGCCTTTCACGGAATATATCCCGACGTTTCTGCAATTCCTGCTGCACCGTATTGTCGAATGCAGCCAGCGCGGCATATTGTGCCGGCGTGCTGGCGGCGAGAAAGATATTCTGCGCCAGTTTGTCGATAGCCGTAACAAATGAAGCTGGCGCCACCAGCCATCCCAGCCGCCAGCCGGTCATGCCGTAATATTTGGAGAAACTGTTCACCACGAACAGATTCTGCGAATGCGACAAGGCCGTTACCGCTTCTTCTCCGTAAACAAGACCGTGATAGATCTCATCCACGATCAATACTCCACCCCGTTCCTCTACGGCACGAACAATTTTTTCCATCTCATTTGGCGGAATAAGAGTGCCCGTGGGATTGGACGGCGAGGCCAGCAACACAGCCACCGTGCGCTTGCTCCAGTGCTGGCAAACCAGGTCGGCATTCAGCTGATACCCATTCGAGGCATCCACCGGAATAGCCACCGGCTCTCCTTCGAACAGGCTGACAAAATGACGATTGCAGGGATAACCGGGGTCGGCCATAAGCACCTGATCGCCGGGATTGATCAGTGCTGCGAAGATCAGTTGCAGAGCCCCGGAGGCGCCGGGCGTGACCGCCACTCTGCCGGCATCCGGCCGTATTTGGGCCGGATAACTCGTGGCGATGGCAGCGCGCAATTCCGGCAGGCCGAGCGCTGGAGTGTAATGCGTGCGCCCCGACTGCAGTGCCGCGATGCCTGCCTGCACAATACCGGGCACCGTGGGGAAATCCGGCTCGCCGATTTCCATATGGATTACGGACCGGCCCTGCGACTCCATGGCGCGAGCACGGGCAAGAATATCCATGACATGGAACGGTTCAATTTTCGATAGACGTGTCGCGCCTGGGTTCATGGGCTCGACAACAATTGCCGGATCAACGCGAGATTGAGAATCCTTGTGCCATTCACCGGCGGTCCGGACAATATCTGAAACGCCTGGTCTGGTTCACCGAGATGATCCAGCACGATCGCCGCACCATGAAAATCATGCCGGCGCGTATAATCGTTAACAGTGATGACGGTCTGCAGTTCCGCGGCGCGCGCGGAACGCAGGCCGTTTTCGGAATCTTCGAAGGCCATGCATTGCGCCGGCGCCAGTTTGAGCGACTCAAGCACATGATGATAAATATCCGGCGCCGGCTTCTTGTCCGCCACCACATCGCCCGCCCCAATCACCTCAAACCAGGATTCGGCGTCGGCTGAGATGGCGTATCGCAACAATGCGCTGACATTATCCGGTGTGGTAGTCGTGGCGATTGCCAGGCGAATCCCGGCATGACGCGCCTCTTCGAGCAGACGCCGCACACCCGGTCGAAGCGGGATACCACCGCGCCCCAGCAGGTCGGTGTAATGGCGCGTCTTGGCGGCGTGCAGTCGCACGACCAGTGCGTCGTAATCAGCAGGTTTTCGATAATCCGGGCGGTAGCGCTCCACATAATGGCGCATGCGTTCCTTGCCACCGGTCACCGCCAGCAGTTCGCCGTACAGGCCGACATCCCACTCCCAATCAAGCCGCGCCTCGGCGAAAGCCCGATTGAAGGCCAGCCGGTGTCCCTCACGCTCGGTATCGGCCAGTGTCCCGTCAACATCGAAAATCAATGCCTTGAGTGTCATGAATTTGCACACAAAATCCGGTCAAACTGTGTCATTACGGCAGCACGCGATACAGCATCTATACTCTTTGGTTGCGGCCCCGGTGGCTTTCTGATATAAATTCGCGCTTATTTTTTTACCCCCCCCCTCCCTTCAGGGGCCACATTATCGCAGGAGTTGTAGCATGCCGGCCAGAAAAAAGAAGGAAAAGGAACAGTCCATTTCTCCCGTGATGGGCATCAAACCCTACGTGGCGAAAAAGGGCGAGAAGTACATGAATAAAAAACAGCAGGAACATTTCCGTGCTGTGTTGAACGCGTGGAAAGACGAACTGGAAAGCGAGATCACCCGCACCGTGCAACAGATGCGCGACGTGCCGGAGAATCCGCCTGATCCAAACGACCGCGCGAGCCAAGAAACCGACATGTCCCTCGAACTGCGTTCACGTGACCGCGAACGCAAGCTCATCAAGAAAATCGACGAGTCGATTGATCGTATCGCCTCAAACGACTACGGCTACTGCGAAGTCTGCGGTGTCGAGATCGGCGTCGAGCGTCTTGAAGCCCGGCCCACGGCGGAGCTTTGTATCGATTGCAAAACGCTCGATGAAATCCGCGAAAAACAGATGGGCTGAAGTCGTTTATTCATCGAAATTCCCGTCATCATTCCCGTGAGAGCGTCTGTCGGCTGACAGGCGAGCATGACTGCAAACAAGTCAGCCATGGCGTGTACGAGCGCCTGCTATTATTCACATAACAAGTTGATTGGCTGACCCATGGAACTTCCACTGTTGATCAAGGCACTGATCCTCGGCATCGTTGAGGGCCTGACTGAGTTTCTGCCAGTGTCCTCCACGGGACACCTGATCATCGTGGGTGATCTGCTCGACTTCAATGACGACAAGGGCAAGGTGTTCGAGATAGTCATCCAGCTCGGCGCCATTCTCGGCGTGGTGTGGGATTATCGCGCACGCGTCGGACGTCTGATCACAGGACTGAACACGAAACATGAACAGCGTTTTCTGCTCAACCTGTTTATCGCGTTCCTTCCCGCTGCAATAGCGGGTCTGTTGCTGCATCAGCATATCAAGACCTATCTTTTTAATCCGGTAACCGTGGCGATGGCACTCATCGTCGGCGGATTCGCCATCCTGTGGATCGAGCGGCTTTCTCTGCGCGTGCGCGTCACCAGCATGGAAGACCTCGGCTCCATGGATGCCCTGAAAATCGGCATCGCCCAGACATTCTCACTCTTCCCCGGCGTGTCGCGTGCTGGCGCCACCATTATGGGAGGCTTGCTCTCCGGCCTGTCACGCACTGCGGCCACAGAATTTTCCTTCCTGCTGGCCATGCCGATCATGTTTGCGGCCACTTTTTTTGAGCTGCTGAATAATTACACCCTGTTCGAGGCCGCCGATATCCCGGTCTTTGCCACCGGGTTTGTGACCTCTTTCGTGTCTGCGCTGATCATCGTCAAGATTTTTCTGCGTTACGTCGCCAATCATACTTTCACGGCATTCGCCGTTTATCGCATTATCTTCGGCGCGCTGGTGCTGTGGTATTTCTGGTAGCAGCTTGTCATGGAGATAATCACACAAATTATTGACATCTTTCTGCATCTCGACCATTACCTGGGCGTGTTCGTTCGCGACCATGGTTCGTGGATCTATTTGCTTCTCTTTCTGATCGTTTTTGCCGAGACTGGCCTTGTGATCATGCCATTCCTGCCTGGCGATTCCCTGTTGTTTGTCACCGGAACACTGGCAGCGGCCGGGGGCATGGACATTACGTGGATCATCGTCACCCTCATCAGCGCGGCAATCTGCGGTGACAACACCAACTATTGGGTCGGCCATCACCTGGGGCCCAAGGTTTTCCGCCGTCACGATGCGCGGTTCCTCAACCCCCGACATCTGGAACGCGCGCAGGAATTCTATGCGCGTCATGGCGCCAAGGCCGTGATGATCGGGCGATTTCTCCCCATCATCCGCACCTTCGTGCCATTCGTGGCGGGTATCGGACGCATGCCCTACCTCCGGTTCCTTTCCTTCAGCATCCTTGGCACGTTTCTGTGGGTTCTGTCGTTCGTGCTGGCTGGTTATTTCTTCGGCAACATTCCCATCGTGAAGCGCAACCTCACTTTTGTGATCTTAGGCATTGTCGTGATTTCACTGCTCCCCGGCGCCGTCCAATACTGGCGCAGCCGCCGCGCCCAGTCTTAGGCCGGTTTTTACCGGCACAATCACTGCCATCGCCTCATTCGGGTTGAAATTCAAGTCTAATCAGGACTTTGAATGTATCCCAGCGCTGCGCTATGGTTAATCTAATGGACAAACTAACGCCCGGCGCCGGCAAGACCATGCAAAGCGTCGACATCCAGCCGAATCAGGGACTGAACAAAAAACCGGAAACTTCCGCGCCCGCCGCTGAAAAGGTGCGGGTGCTGGTGGTGGATGACTCGCGCGTCATCCGCAAAGCCATCAGCAAGATTCTGAGCAACGAATTCGATCTCGTCGAGTCCGAAGACGGCGAAACCGCCTGGGAGCATCTGCTGAAGGATGATTCCATCCAGGTGCTGGTATCCGATATCGAGATGCCCAAGCTCGACGGTTACTCGCTCATTTGCCGCATCCGCGCCGCCAATTCCGAGCGTGTTCGGAGCGTCCCGATTATCGTCATCACCGGCGCGGATGACGAAATGACGCGCGAGCGCGCGTTTGCCTGCGGCGCCACCGATTTCATTATCAAGCCCATTGACGGCGTGCAGCTGCTCGCACGCACCCGCGCGCACGCCAAACTTGACCAGACCACGCGCAAACTGGAAGAAACCGCCACCGCGCTTGAAGATCAGACGGCGGTCGATCCGCTCACGCAACTGCACAGCCGGCGATATTTCATCCAGCGTGGCGTGCAGGACTTGGCCTATGCCAAGCGCCATAACAGCGACCTGTCGATTATCCGTATTGATATCGACAATTTTCGTACCCTCTACAAAAAACACGGCGATCAGGTCAGCGATCAGATTCTGATCTGGCTCGCCAAAATTCTGATAGCCACCTGCCGCACGGAAGATACCGCGGCGCGTATCGGTGGCGGCGAGCTCGCCATCATCGCGCCATCTTCAGGGCGCATGGAAGCCGCTGTGCTCTGCGAACGTGTACGCACCGCCGTCATCGCCGAACCTTTCAAGAGCGACGGTGTATCCATCCCGCTAACGGTCAGCCTCGGCCTGTCCACACTCGGTCGCGACCCCGGCGAAACGATCGAAGAGCTGCTTATGCTTGCCGATCAACGCATGACGCTGGCCAAGGCGGCTGGCGGCAATCGACTCGGCATCAGCTATCAGGAAGAAGCCCCCAAACCCGAAGAAGCCATCATCGAACAACCCGACCTTGAAACCGCGCTCAAGATGCTTGGCGCCAACGACGGCGGCAAACTGATACCGTTTCTGCCGGAGTTGATTAATCGCTGCATCCCCCTGCTGGAATTCTGCAACAAGAATCTCGACCTCGGGTTGGGGTTTGCCATCGAGTCGCTTAAAGACAAGCTCTCCGATATGCGATAATGGCTCTATCAGTTTGATCGGTAGAGACTATGAATGGCAGTGAACCCTTTTATAAAGCCTTCCGTGGCAATTTCAGCAGCATTCTGAGCTGGCAACAGCTCGACGAATTCTGGGGAGTTATGCGTGACAAGGCCGATGCCGGATGGTACATCTATGCCATTGGCACACCGGTTCCCACGCAAACATCCTCAACCGAGAATGTTGTGAAATTCGTTGACGAAGTGGGCGCACTCCTGCGCAAAGAACACTATGAGGATTATTGCGGGATCGTGTACACCGACAGCAAACAGGATCCCGCGCTGGTCAAGATTTTCGACCCCGATAATCTTGGCGTCTCCTGCGGATTCAGCAACAACCCGCCACTGCCCGGCTGGGTGCTGAGCTTGGTGCCGCCGCTGCCGCTGGAGGCTAAACGTCCATTACCCGCCGGCCGTCTACGCTGGTGGCAATCGCTCTGGCCCTGATGCCAGACCCACACGGATAAAAATAATACCTCATCCATGGATGGATGCTTTCAACCGGCCTGGTGGTGCCGTGGACCGCATGCACAAACCTTGTGGGCGCGGCTGGCACGACTGACACCAAAAATAAGCTTCTGGCGCGAACGCCTGGAACTCCCCGACGGTGATTTCATCGACCTGGACTGGTCGGAAACAGGCAGCGGACCCATTGTGGTCGTTCTGCATGGACTGGAAGGATCATCCGAATCTCCCTATGCCCGCGGAATCATGCAGGCGATTGAACGCCGCGGGTGGCGCGGCGTTGTCATGCACTTCCGCGGCTGTAGCGGCGAACCCAACCGCCTGGCGCGCAGCTATCATTCCGGCGACACGGGTGATCTTTCCTATTGTATAAACACGCTCCGCCGTCGCGAGCCGCGCACGCCGCTGGCCGCGGTTGGTTTCTCGCTGGGAGGAAACGTACTGCTCAAATGGCTGGGCAAAACCAGCGGGGCGGCATCGTTACGGGCAGCCGTTGCAGTTTCGGTGCCCTATGTGCTGGGCGGCGCTGCCGACCGGTTGAATCACGGCTTCTCGCGCTTGTACCAATGGCAGCTTTTACGTTCGCTGCGCAGCAGCGTTGCCGAGAAACGCGTTCGCATCAAGCTGCCACTCAAGATTCAGGACCTGTCAACGCTGAAAAGTTTCCGTGACTTCGATGAGTTCGTCACCGCACCCCTGCACGGTTTTGACAGTGCCGACCATTACTACACGGTGTCGAGTTCGCGCCAATACCTCAAGGGAATCACCATTCCCACGCTCCTTTTACACGCACGCGATGATCCATTCATGACTGAAAAAGCCATTCCCGGACAAAAAGAACTTTCGGAATCCGTGATTCTGGAAGTCTCGCCACACGGTGGCCATGTAGGCTTTGTCTCGGGTACTTGGCCGTGGCGGGCAAATTATTGGCTGGAAGAACGCATCCCGGCCTATCTTGGCCAGTTCCTATAACGGGTAATGCTCACCCATTTTCCTTGAAGTAATCCCGTCGCCACCAAGTGTAGAGCGCGAACCCCCACCAGCAAAAGCTAACTACAATTGCCATCAGAACAATCGCCTGCATTATCAGAGCTTCATTAATACCTTGTGATTGTAATTGGCTCTCAAATCCGCTCATCTGAGCCTTGATGAATGTCTCCAGTGCCCGGTGGCCCAGCACCAACTGCAACTTGTCCAACGTATAAAGGACCGTTGTCACAAACACCAGTGTGTAGCCCCACTTTCTTGCGCCCCACAAACCCACTCCCATCCCCAGAAAAAGCGCGGCATAAACACCATGATAAATACCGGCACTGACACCGCCACGAATTTCTCCAAGTAGAGGAACTTCGGAGGTAAACGAAAGCAATTCCAATACTGCCGAAGCCATCAACAACACAGCGGTGGCGCGGAACGTGAAATGGCCCTTTTTACTTTTCGTTTCCATGAGTAAATTCTCCATGCATTTATCGCTGTCAATTTACCTGCATTGGAATCACAGTCAATCGCTCGCAGGATTTTAGGACGTAACGGAAGGGCAACCTTCTGCCAGAGAGCAACTTCCGCATAGTGGCCGTTTTTTGCAGACATCCTTGCCATGCGCGACGATCAGGGCATGATATTCATTGAATAGCGAGACTGAATTTCCAAGCTCATTCTCAAACAGGTATCGCAATGCCTCATAGGGCTCATCGCCGGCAATCAATCCCAGACGAGCGAAAATACGCCGTGTATACGCGTCAATCACAAACACCGGGCGATTGAAGGCGTAAAGCAGGATGTCATCGGCCGTTTCGGGTCCGATCCCGTGAACATTTAAAAGTACTTGGCGCAGGTCATGAGTGGTGAATTTCGCAATCTTATTGACACCCCCCGCCTCGATCAGCCAGCGACACAGAGCTTTCAGGCGCTTGGCCTTGATGTTGAAATAGCCGGAGGGTCTGAGCCAGGCGGCGAGGCGACGGGGATGCGCCCTGACTATCGCCTCGGGTGATAGCGCTTTGGCGCACTTCAGGTTGGCAATGGCCTTTTCCACGTTGGTCCAGGCGGTATTCTGCGTCAACACGGCGCCCGCCATGATTTCGAAGGCGGAATCGCCCGGCCACCAGCGCTGGTGGCCATTAGCGGCGAAGAGCCGGTGGTAAATTCCGGGGATGGTTATACGGTCGTCAGGTTTTGGGCGGCCAACCGTGCGTTTCTTTCTGGCAGTCGCGACACCACGCATAAAGCGCATCATACATCACCATGCCGTGGCGCAGCATTTCATGGTCGTCCGCAAACACGCGTGACAAGCCGAGCGACAAGGCCATGAGCCCGGGGGCCTGCGGCGCGAGCTCGAACCGTGATGTATCCGCACCGCGCACGATGACGGCAAGCTGATGCAGCGCGGGATCGGTCAGCTTGTATTTTTTGAGAAAGGCGTCGAAGCTGCACAGTTCACCGTCGTGTGTCATCTCGACGCCGGGGATATCATAGGGAGTCGCGCCCGTTTCCCTCGCCACCTTAATAACATCCTCTGCCGGCACATAAAGGAATTCGGGGGACTTATCGATAAACCGCGCGATCAGCCAGGGACAGGCGATGCGGTCTATTTTGGGGCGTTCCCGGGTGACCCATTTCATGTTGAAACTCCCGTTACTTTGCTGTGACCTCACCTTCGGCAGCCTTGACGGCCGCCTTCCTTGACGGCCGCCCCTTCGGGGCGCGCCTCTAAACCGTCAATATATATAGCTTCATTTTGCAGCTACCTCTCCACCGCTGGATTTCCATGCCTCGAAGCCGCCTTCGACAAAGCGCGCCTTGACGCCTTTCGCCTGCAACTGATCCACCACCAAATTGCTTACTGAGCCACCTCGCACACAGTAAATGATAATGTCCCGGTCGAGCGGCAGCGCCGTGCTCCACAACGTGAGCTTGTCCGGGTCCAGCCAGGCGGCGCCGGTAATTTTCTGACTGTCGGTCTGGTAATCGCTTTTGCGGCGCACATCGAGAACCAGAATGTTCTTGCGCAGGTATAAAAGCTGTTTAAGATCGTCGGGCGATATGCTGCGGTTCATGAAAAACACTCCTGGTAAAATCGTGCGGCACTATTCCAATTGATATTTTGCATAAAGGCATCGACATAAGCTGCTGCTTTCGCGCCATAGTCCATATGATACGAGTGCTCATACATGTCGAGCGCCAGAATAGGCACGCCCCGGGCAAGATGACAAGTATGATCGGCGGCCCACTGATTGACGAGCTTGTTGTCGCGCGATGAATACACCAGCAGCACCCAACCGGAACCCCCTCCCTGCGCCTTGCCCATAGCGCTGAACTCCGCTTGCCAGTGTTCGATACTTCCAAAATCGCGCATTAGGGCGTCCTTGAGCGCGCCCTGCGGACTTCCTGAGTCACCGAGACCATCAAAATATAGCTCATGCAGGATCATCGAGTTGGTCGCGATCAATTCTTCGCGCTTGAGTCCATTGATCGTGAACACCGGCGCCTTGGCGAAATCGAGCGCTGCGAGCTGCTCGGTGATGGCGTTAAGCCGCTTCACCGCGCCACCGTAGTTGTTCTCGTAGTGGCTGACGATCAGTTTCTCGGACAGTCCCTTGAGGCGTGCGGGATCACAGGAGAGCGGTTTGATCTGGTAAGGCATATGGAGTCCTCAAGCGGCAAGGTAGTTGTAGGCGAGCCCCAGCAGGGCGCACACGCCGATGACCTTCATGATGTCGGCCTTGTATTTCCAAAGGGCGATGAAAGCGGCGATGGCGACGATGACAGGGAACCATTCAAACGTGCCGGCAAACGGCGCTGCTTCCGTGGCCGTGGGCCAAAAGGTGTGCCAAGCGAAAAACACCGCCAGGTTGAGAATGACGCCAACCACAGCCGCCGTGATGGCGGTCAGGGGTGCGGTGAATTTGATTTCGCCGCGCGTCGCCTCAATCAGCGGCCCACCCACCAGAATGAACAGGAAGGACGGCAGGAAGGTAAAAAAGGTCGCGACGCTCGCGCCGGCAATGCCGGCCGCGACCGGGTTGGCGAACACCTCCTTGGCGACGCCACCGAGATAGCCCACCCAGGTCACCACCATGATGAGCGGCCCCGGCGTGGTTTCTCCCAAGGCAAGGCCATCCATCATCTGCAGACCGGTGAGCCAGCCGTAATGCTCGACGCCACCCTGGTAGACGTACGGCAGCACGGCATACGCCCCGCCGATGGTCAGAAACGCCGCCTTGGTAAAGAACTCGCCCATGTTGTAGAGATCGGGCATGCCCTGTATCGCCGCCATGGCAATCACCCAGATCAGCACAAATACCGCCACCGTGGCGGCCAACCTGCCCCAGGAGAAACGCGCGTGGACCGGCGGCGGCGTGTCGTCGTCAATCAGCGCAGGGCCATACTGTTTGTGGGAGGCGCCATGCCCGCCGCCTACCTTGAACTTGCCCGGAACGATTTTTCCACCGATCGCGCCGAGCACGGCGGCCGCCAGCACGATCCACGGAAAATCTATCCTGAAGACGAATATGCCGATGAATGCCAGCGCGGCCATGGCCCAGAGGATTTCATTCTTTAGCGCGCGCGAGCCGATGCGCCAGGCAGCGAACAGCACTACCGCCACCACTGCGGGCCTGATACCGTAAAAGACGCCCTGCACCGCGGGCACGTCGCCGAACGCGAGATAGATCGCCGCCAGAAGCGACAGCAGCACAAAAGCAGGCAGGAAGAACAACACGCCCGCGATCACCGCGCCGCGCACGCCGTGCATCAGCCAGCTGATGTAAATGGCCAGCTGGATCGCCTCCGGTCCCGGCAGCAGCATGCAGAAATTGAGCGCATGCAGATAGCGGTGTTCGGAAATCCAGCGACGCTTCTCCACCAGCTCCTGGTGCATTATGGAAATCTGCCCGGCGGGACCGCCGAAGCTGATGAACCCGAGTTTCAGCCAATAGGTGAAAGCTTCACCTAAAGAAACCTTTTCGGGTGGCTGGGCAGTATCATGGGTTCTTGAAGAGGCAGACATAATAATCTCCGTTTATTTATTCATCGGTATATGAGGCATATAGAAAATCTAAAAACTTGCTGGCCTCCTTGAGCAACCTGTCATCGTCGTCAAGCTGATGACGCGCACCATTCAGAATCATCTCCAGTCCGGGAGCTTCGGCCACGGGAACACCGCCCACATCGAGATAATGCACCAATGAGCCCAGGCGCATGAGAGCGGTGTCTTTTTCCAAGTCAAAACTGGCAAGCAGCACCTCAAATGTGACGCGCGCACCAACATGCGTAAACGCCGCCTTGTCAAAATCGAACCCAAGCGCATTGGCCGGACACTTTTCCGGATTTTCTAACCAGACAAAACGCGCCTTAGGGTCGATAAAGCGGCGAATCAGCCACGCAGATGCCAGACGATCCACCCAGGGGCGTGTGCGCGTGGCCCATATACGATTCTGGTAATCGGCGCGATTCAGATGGCGGATATCCCCCATCTTGGCCTGAGGCTCGCCGGGCGTGCGCAAGGCAAACAGTGAGGCCTCCGCCTGTGACAATAGATGTTGAGTCTGTTCTTTCGCCGGACCGGGGAAATAGTCTGTAGCGGCGATGTCCTCAAATTCACGCCGGATTCGTCTCAAATCACGTGAGGTCTTTACGACATTGCGTTTAATCGATCCGGCATTCAGCTTCTGGATCGTTTTGATAAGCCGCGCATAACCGGGAGTGCGGTCAAAGAGTTTTTGGAAAGTATCCGCCTGTGGTTGATCATTGCTGGTGAAGCTCAACACATGGGCATCGCCACCCGAGGAAATCACCGCATCGGCCTGCGCCTGCAATGCCATGACGGCTGACTTGCTGTGAGGAAGCAGATAAACGCCATCACGCAGCACGACCGCGCCCAATCCTTTTAATGCCCGCCAGACCCGCATGCGTGGTGTGGCGCTGCGTCCCGGGAAACTTATCACCAACATAGACCACAGGAGGTTGGCGGATGTATCCATGTCGGATATTCTACATTAATGTAGCGTGTACTACATAATTTTTACTTGGGGCGTAAAAGACTGAATTGGGTTAGACAGGCATCGGCTTTCTCTTGGGGTTTTTCGAAGCGGCGAAAAAATGCGCGCTTATGTGAAGTATCTGTTGCCGAGGGTCCGTGCAGACAAGATTCATTAATCCTGTTCACGCCTCCCGCAAACCTTGACCAGCTGGTCAAACAGAATGCGATCAAAGCTTATTTCTGAGAGAGGTCGGGAATATGTTCTAACGCTGTTGTCCGGGCCGCCCTCCTCGACCGCGCGATTTCGCTCGGGGTGTTTCCGCGTGACGGCGCTTTTGCACTTTGCCACTGCGTGGACGTTTCGCCTCGACAAGTTTCTTTTTTGGCGGCGATGGAGGTTTAAGCCCCACATGCTCATATAACGCGGCGGATGCGTCCTCGTCCAGTTCCACCGTGCGTCCGGTATGGAAATGCGACGGGAGCTGGACGGGACCGAAGCGAATACGCATCAGCCGGCTCACCTTGATGCCCACGGCCTCCCACAACCGGCGCACCTCGCGGTTGCGTCCTTCCTTCAATACCACGTGGTACCAGTGATTCGCGCCAGCGCCGCCGGCATCGACGATGGAAACAAAATGCGCCGGACCGTCTTCCAGCATCACGCCTTTTTTCAGCCGCGCAAGCATTTCGTCGTTCACCTTGCCCAGCACGCGCACGGCATATTCGCGCTCGATCTCATGGGACGGGTGCGTCAGACTGTTGGCCAGCTCTCCGTCCGTCGTGAACAGCAACAGGCCGGAGGTGTTGAAATCCAGACGACCGATGTTGATCCAGCGCGCGCCGCGCAGCTTAGGAAGTTTTTCGAAGACCGTGGGTCGGCCCTGAGGATCCGAGCGCGTGCAAACTTCGCCCACTGGCTTGTGGTAAATCAGGAGACGTGGTTTGGTCTGGAAGGAACGCGTCGAGACGCTGCGTCCGTCAACGCGCAGGGCCTGATCGGAAGTGACACGTGCCCCCAGTGTCGCGGGCTGGCCGTCTACGGTGATGCGGCCTTCTTCAATCCAGCGTTCAATCTGCCGACGCGAACCCAATCCCGCACGCGCTAAAACCTTCTGAAGCTTTTCACTCACGCTCGGCCGTTTTGGCCTCGGACATGACCGGTTCCGGCTCCTGTTCCAGCTCGTCGTGAGACTCTCCCTCACCCGTTACGTCGGCAGGAGAAACCTCTGCGCCCTGTTCCAGATCCAGACGCAGGTTCAGATCGTTGCTAATGACATCCAGATCACGCAACGCCGAAAGCGGCGGCAATTCTTCAAGATTCTTGAGATTGAAATGTTCGAGGAACTCGCGAGTGGAGCCATAAAGAGCGGGTCGACCCGGGACATTGCGTACGCCCACCTGGCGTATCCATTCACGGCCAACCAGCGTCTTGATGATATCGGTGCTCACGGAAACGCCACGGATATTTTCGATATCACCACGTGTCACCGGCTGGCGGTAGGCGATAATGGCGAGGGTCTCGAGCAGCGCCCGCGAGTATCGCACCGGCCGCTCTTCGGCCAGGCGCGAAATCCAAGACGCATATTTATCGCGCGTCTGAAAACGCCAGGAGCGGTCAATCTGCTTCAATTCCACCACGCGCTCGGCATATTCCTCTTCGAGCATTTCTAGCACGGCGCGGATTTCCTCGCGCGTGGGCGAAGATTCCGTGGGAAACATCGTCAGCATCTTTTCGATGGTGAGCGGCTGGCCGGCGACCAGCAACGCCGCCTCGATGATGTTTTTCAGTTCGGTGTTGGGCTCGCTCATCAGGCTGCCGCCTTGAGATGAATAGGCGCGTAAGGCTCCAGCTGCACCACGACAACCAGGGACTCCTTCAGCAGCTCAAGAATGGCCATGAAGGTGACCACCAAACCGCGCCGGCCTTCGTTCAGGTCGAACATGTCCTCGAAATTCACGAATGCCTCGCTGTTGATCATCGCCAGAATCCGGGTCATGCGCTCGCGCACCGACAGTGGCTCCAACTGCACATGATGATGCCGGTAAAGTTCGGCGCGTACAAGCACCTCCTTGAAGGCATCCATCAGCTCGAACAGGCTGACGTTCGGCTCGATGCGCATGACCGGCGGTGCGTCGTTCTCGATGACGACCAGATGCACCTCGCGCCCCACGCGCGGCAGATGATCCAGCGACTCGGCGGCGGCGCGATAACGCTCGTACTCCTGCAAGCGCCGCACCAGCTCGGCACGCGGGTCCAATTCTTCGCCATCCTCGCTGGCCGGACGCGGCAGCAGCATGCGGGATTTTATTTCCGCCAGCATCGCGGCCATGAGCAGATATTCCGCGGCCAGCTCGAGCTTGACGGCCTGCATCAATTCCACATAGCCCATGTACTGGCGCGTCACTTCGGCGATCGGGATATCGAGAATATCGAGGTTCTGCTTGCGAATGAGATAAAGCAACAAATCGAGCGGGCCTGAGAAGGTTTCGAGAAAAACCTCCAGCGCATCCGGCGGGATGTATAAATCCTCCGGCAGTTTGGTGAGAGTTTCACCGCGAACAACGGCAAGGGACGTCTCAGTTTCTGTCGTTGCGCTCATCAGCTATAACCCAAGCCGATGGCGGCACGCACTTCGACCAATGTCGCTTCCGCCGCGTCCTGCGCGCGCTTGCAGCCGTCGGAAATAATATTCTTGACCAGCAACGGATCGCGAGAGAATTCCACGGCGCGCTCCTGTATTGGCTTCAATTCCGCCAGCACGACATCAATGACGGTCTGTTTGCATTCAAGGCAGCCTATTTTCGCCGAACGGCAGCCCTTTTGCACCCAATCCTTGCGCTCTTCGTCCGAATAGACCAGATGAAAATCCCACACCGGGCACTTTTCCGGGTTGCCGGCGTCAGTGCGATGCACGCGCGCCGGGTCGGTGGGCATGGTCCGGAGTTTCTTTTCCACTTCCGCCGGCGGGTCACGCAGGCTGATCACGTTATCGTAGGACTTGGACATCTTGCGGCCATCGAGTCCCGGCATCTTGGGCGCCTGCGTCAACATCGCCTGCGGCTCGGGCAGGATGATCTTCCCTCCGCCCTCCAGAAAGCCGAACAGCCTTTCCTTGTCGCCCAGCGTGATGTTCTTCTGCCGATCCAGGAGAGCGCGGGCCGTATCCAGCGCCTCGCGATCGCCCTGTTCCAGATAGGCCGTGCGCAGGTCGCGGTAGAGTTTGGCGTTTTTCTTGCCCATCTTCTTGATCGCCTCCTCGGCCCGGGTCTCGTAACCCGGTTCGCGTCCATAAAGGTGGTTGAAGCGCCGCGCCACCTCGCGCGTCAGCTCCACATGGGCCACCTGATCCTCCCCCACGGGCACCAGACCCGCCCGGTAAATCAGGATATCGGCGCTTTGCAGTAGTGGATAACCGAGAAAGCCGTAGGTCGCGAGGTCACGCTCCTTGAGCTGAAGCTGCTGATCTTTATAGGACGGCACGCGCTCCAGCCACGAAAGCGGCGTGATCATGGACAACAGCACGTTCAGCTCGGCATGCGCCGGGATGCGAGACTGTATGAACAGAGTGGCGTTATTCGGATCGACCCCGGCGGCCAGCCAGTCCACCACCATGTCCCACACACTCTCCTCAATGATATGGGGGTCTTCATAATGGGTCGTCAGGGCGTGCCAGTCTGCCGCGAAAAAGTAACAATCATATTCGGACTGTAATTTGACCCAGTTCTTGAGGACTCCGTGATAATGCCCGAGATGCAGCCGGCCGGTGGGGCGCATGCCCGACAAAACCCGCATCGGTTGGCCAGACAGCACGCTACTCATTGCAGTCGCATGATCGAAAAGAGGAGGCGCTCAAACCCGTGAATGGGTGGCCCTATCAGGATTCCCAACAATCCTGTTGCCAGCAGCCCCAAGAGAATAAAAAATCCGAAAGGCTCCACACGCGCCAATCTCCAGGCCCAAGGACCCGGTAATAGACCCACGGCCACCCTCCCGCCATCGAGCGGAGGTAGAGGGATCAGATTAAGAATCATTAGTACTGCATTGATCTGTATGCCAAATATTCCCATATATTGCATCGGGAGCCCGGCCCATGAGCTTGCCCCTAACACACTGCCAATCTTGGCAATCAGTGCCCAAAAGATGGCCATGAGCAGATTTGCGCCTGGCCCTGCCGCTGCCACAATGGCCATGTCACGCTTGGGATGGCGCAGATTTTCCCAGGTCACGGGCACCGGCTTGGCCCACCCGAAAATGAAGCCTCCCAGCATGAGCAACAGTCCGGGCACCAATATTGTGCCGACAGGGTCGATGTGTTTCAGGGGGTTGAGGCTCAAACGACCCAGGCGCTGGGCCGTGGGGTCGCCATACAGCTTGGCCACCCAGCCATGGGCAACTTCATGGACGGTGATGGCAAACAGCAGGGGCAGGATAGCAACCGCAAAAAACTGGGGCAGGCTTAGGTTGGGCATTGGCCGCGGAGTATATCAGGACCCTTCAATGACATGAAAGCCGGAATCCGGCTTTATCCCCTTGATTTTCAGAAAGAATCACGCGGCAAACCGTGCCGCATCGCCTTTGCCTTTACGCAGTAGTGTCCCCACGCCGTCTTCCAGTTCAATCACGGTCGTGGGGTCCAAGCCGCAGAAACCGCCATCTATAACCAGATCCAGATCATGCTCCAGCCGGGCCCGGATTTCTTCCGGATCGCTCAGGGGCAGGTCCTCACCCGGCAATATCAGCGTGGAACTCATCAAGGGTTCGTTCAATTCGGCCAGCAGGGACTGGACGATGGCATGGTCTGGCAGGCGCAGGCCGATGGTTTTGCGTTTGGGGTGCTGCAGGCGGCGCGGCACCTCGCGTGTGGCCGGCAGGATGAACGTGTATGGGCCCGGAGTATTCGCCCGCAACAGACGGTAATCGGCATTTCCCACCCGTGCGTATTGCGCTACCTCGGAAAGGTCACGGCAAACCAGCGTGAAATTATGCGCCTCATCCACGCGACGAATGCGCCGGATACGCTCCATCGCCTCCTTGTCTCCGATATGACAGCCGAGCGCGTAACTTGAATCCGTGGGATAAGCGATCACGCCCCCGGCGCGCACGATATCCACCGCGCGCTTGATGAGGCGCGACTGCGGGTTCACCGGATGAATTTGAAAGTATTGGGCCATACGGTGTCGCGATCAGTTTACCAATCTGCATCCATCCGAATTCGTCAATGGTTTCATTTCCAAATCCCATTCCTGCCACACGGGGACACACCCCTCCGGTAATGCAGGGAGTCTTCCCAGATCCATCCAGGTATTCTGCGGACCATGGAAATCCGATCCCGCCGAAGCCAGAAAACCGTGTTCCCGGGCGATGCCGGCAAAATGATGAATGGCATCGGGTGAGTGACTGCCGGAAATTACTTCAATCGCGGCGCCACCACATTCGCGAAACTCGCCTAACATTTGACGCAATTTCCCGGCACTCAACTTGTAGCGTGCCGGATGCGCCACCACCGCCTGCCCGCCCGCGGAGACGATCCATTGCACCGCTTCGGCGAGCGAGGCCCAGCGACCCGGGACGTAGCCGGGTTTTCCGCGCCCGAGAAATTGCCGGAAGGCCTGCTGCGGACCCCGCACATAGCCCTGGTCGACGAGGAAACGCGCAAAATGCGTGCGTGAAATAATCATCCCCTGGGCCAGGCGCGCGGAGCCTTCATAGGCGCCCTCGATCCTTTTTTTTCGCAGGCGGCGACCCATTTCCTCGGCGCGCCACAGCCGAAATTCGCGCAGACGAGCCAGCCCTTGCTGCAGTTCAGTCTGGTCGGGGTTGATGTTGAGACCGACGATATGCAGCGTCTGGTTCTGCCACGTAACGGAAATCTCGACGCCCACGATCAGGATTAGACCCAGCCGGTCCGCGGCGGTTTGCGCCTCAGCGATGCCGTCGGTGACATCATGATCGGTCAGTGCCAACACTCTTACACCGGCGGCATGCGCCCGCTGCACCAGCTCCGAGGGCGTGAGCGTTCCATCTGAACGCAAACTGTGCGTGTGCATATCGTAGCCTTGCGACGGCATTGGAATCGGAACTGAATTGGAAATGCTCATGTCAAACAGGGTATCATGAATATATTGATAATTTCGTGACAGCACCCATATAACACCCATGGCCACCAGTACATTGCCTCCCAGCCTTGCCGAAGCGGCGCTGCGTTTCAAGCACGCGGCAACGGAAATCAGTGACACCTACGAGGCGAGGCGTCCAGACAAGACCAATCAGGTCACACCGGCACAACTGACGGAAGCCATCGAACAGTTCCTGAGCATCATCGAGCGCATCGACCGCGAAGAAGGCAAAATCGGTCCCATCGCCAAGGATGACGCCACGCAACTGGGCGACTATGGCATGTCACTCATCGCCGACCTCTCCGCGTGGGCCGTCCAACTCAATCTGCCCGTCCCGCGACTGGACCTGGAAATCGTGACGCTCGCCGCCGCCGACTGGCTCGTGCGACACGACGGCCAGATTCGCACACTCGAGCCGGTAGTCAACGCACTCGCCAACTTCGCCAACCGCGCACACGACCCCGCGACGCTGGAACCCCTGATCACCTTGATGGGGCGTGTGGCCCAGGCCACCGTCAAACTCATCAAAGAGGATCTGGAGAAGCACAATCCCGGCCGGCCGTGGCGGGTGTTACATCTGAATCGCGGAATCGTGGCCACACGTACGCACAACACGGAACTCATGGAGAAGGTTTTTGACGATTTGGTGCGCTACCTTCCGGAGGATGCGGCTGCATTTTTCGCTGAAGGCATGCAGCAGATGGAGGAACTAGATTATCCTCCCCATGTCCGCCAGGTCATGCACCGCTATTTCGACCTCTGGACACGCCCGCGAATGCACTAAATCAGAGAACATCAAGAAAAGCAGCAATTTTTCAGCGATGTTCTTGCCGCCCTGCCAAGCAGGTGCCAAAATAGCGCTCCTTTTGTCACCGCTCTCACGATGAAATTCCTTTACGATCTGTTTCCACTGCTGCTTTTTTTCGCGGCCTTCAAATTCTACGACATCTATGTCGCCACGGCAGTGGCCATTGCCGCGTCGTTCGTACAGGTAGGTCTTTTCTGGATCAAGCACCGCCGATTTGAAACCATGCACGTGGTGACGCTCGCCGTCATTGCGGTCTTCGGCGGCATGACGCTGCTGCTGCACGACGACACCTTCATCAAATGGAAGCCCACGCTGGTGTACTGGATTCTGTCCACAATCTTACTCGCCAGCCAGTGGTTCGGCAGCAAAACCGCCATTGAACGCATGATGTCGTCACAAATTGCGCTGCCCTCGACAGTCTGGAAACGTCTCAATCTGAGCTGGGGCATTTTCTTCGCCGTGCTCGGGGCCGTGAACATCTACGTCGCGTTCTATTACGCTCTCGATCTCGACGAGGAAACACGGCGGAATATCTGGGTCAACTTCAAGGTGTTCGGGCTGCTGGGCATCACGCTGGTTTTCGTGTTCGCGCAGGCCTTCTTCATGGCGAAACATATTCAGGATAAACCGGGGCCTGGCGAAACTCCTCCCAACAGGACCACAGACTGAATGTGGTACGTCATTAACGCCACTGACAATGAAGGCAGTCTTGAGCGCCGACTTTCCGTGCGCGCCCGGCACCTCGCGCGTTTACAAGAACTGCAAAATGAAGGTCGTCTTCTGCTTGCCGGCCCCTACCCGGCCGTCGACAGCAACGATCCCGGTCCGGCCGGATTCACCGGCAGTCTGATCATCGCCGAATTTGAATCGCTGGAAGATGCGCAATCCTGGGCCAATGCCGACCCGTACGTTGAAGCGCGAGTTTACGCCGACGTCAACGTCAAGCCGTTCCGCAAGGTTCTGCCGTGATGCGAGCGCGAGCAGGAAGCAGGGGCCCCATCGCCGCAGCGATGGGGATGCGACCGAGGCGAGTCGCTCGCTGCCGCCGGAATGGATAGTCATCACGAATGCCAATATTGCGAACAGGTGCCATGAAACTTGAACAAAACCCATCCGGCGGGCGCGCCACATTGATTGAAAACTGCTTGCGCGAAGCCTTCACACCCTCGAAAATCGAGGTGCGCGATGACAGCCACCAGCATGCCGGGCACGAAGGCGCGAAAAGCGGCGGCGGGCATTTCGCCGTTACCATTGTCTCGCTGAACTTTCAGGGTAAATCTTCGGTCCAACGGCATCAAATGATCTACCAGGCACTGGGTGGCATGATGAAGAAAGAGATTCATGCGCTCAGTATTCAGGCGCTTGCGCCAGACGAGCTTTAAAACATAATTCAGCCAAACCTCAACCATTACCAAGGAAAATCCATGTCAAGCTTACGCACATTCCTCATCGTTCTTCTGGCCGCGGCCGGCTTGTTCGCCGCCGGCTGTGATAAAAAGCCGGCCGACGAAGCCAATAAAGAGGCGGCCAAGGAACCTGACAAGGTTATCGCCACCGTCAACGGTGAAAAGATCATGCAATCGGATTATCAGAATTACCTGCAACTGCGCCAGCAGCAGGTCGGCCCGATCCCCGACAAAGACAAGGAAAAGAAGGTCGTGATGGACGAAATGATTGAAAAGATGTTGCTCGCCCAGTATGCCGTCAGCAGCAAGCTCGACCAGGAGCCGGAGGTCGGCAGCCTCATGAAGCGTGTGCGCGAGGAAATCCTGGTACAGGCCGTCAAACGCAAGCAGCTGCGTGACAACCCCATCACGGATGATGACGTGAAGAAACGATTTGAAAAAGAAGTCGAGGACACGCACAAAACCGAGTACAAAGTACGGCACATCCTGATCAAGGAAGAAGCGGATGCCAGGGATATCGTGGCGCAACTGGGCAAAGGCGCAAAATTCAACAAACTCGCCAAGGACAAGTCCATGGACGCGCAAAGCGGAAAAAGCGGCGGCGAGCTCGGATGGATCAACCAGGGCATGGTAGTGCCGGAGTTTTTCAATGCCGTCATGGCGATGAAAAAGGGCGCGGTTTCGACCGAGCCTGTAAAATCCGACTTCGGCTGGCACATTATCAAGGTCGAGGATACCCGTCCCCTCAAGATTCCGACCTTCGAACAATTCATATCGGATCAGCGCGCCCGCGCCAACCTCCATCGCAAGATGCAGGACGACAAGGTCAGCAATCTGGTCAAGGAACTTAAAGAAAAGGGCAAGATCACGGTAAACTGAGTCAAGTTACACCCCATCCCGCTGCTGGCGGGATGGGTTTTCCCTCCTGATATTTCCCGATCATGAAACAATTCATTAAAACCGCCGGCATCATCGCCGGCATACTGTCCGCCGGACTCCACAGCGGCGGCCTCCTGGCTCAAACCGAACTGGAAACGCGACAAGTCGCACTGTCTCAAAATATAAAAATAGGCGACCGCATTGGGCACATCCGCTTTCTCGGCATGCTGGAACTGCCTGATATCACACGTAACGGCTTGCGGCTGTCGCAACTCTCTGGTCTCGCCTGGGATGACGATGACGGGATTCTTTATGCCATTTCCGACAGGGGCGGCCTGTTCCATCTGCGACCGGAATTCAACGGGAGCACGTTGACAGGCCTCAGACTACTGCGAGCGATTGCGCTGCAAGAACCTGGAAAAAATAAACCCCTCAAGCGCCCGTACACAGACTCGGAAAGCTTGAATATCCTGAACGGGCGAAATGGACGCAAGGGCGATGCCGAGCTGGTCATCAGTTTCGAGCGCGTTCCGCGCATCATGCGATACCATCCCGACGGCCGCGCCATCAGCACATATCCACTTCCCGAGGTGCTGAATGACGCAAAAAACTATGCCAATGAGAACAAAATGCTGGAGTCTGTGTGTATTGACACCTCTCTGGGCATCATCACCGTAGCTGAAGAACCATTAAAAAATGAGCCGAGCGGCTACACACATCTTTTCAGTCTTTCATCGAAGTCATGGCGTTACCCGATTGCATCGGGGGACAGGCTGACTGATATGGAATGCCTGGGTCAGGGCGAGTTGATTTTGCTGCAACAGACATACCGGCACGCCTTCGGACAGATTACCGTGGCACTCAAACGTGTTCATCTGGCATCTGAACCATCGTCCGATCCGCTGAACCCGGAAACGCTGGTGACGCTCGACAGCCAGGACGGGTTTCAGATCGACAACTTCGAGGGCCTTGCACGCCACAAGGGCAGGCGTTTCTTCATGGTCAGCGATAATAACGATCTGTTTGTACAACGGACATTGCTGATGTATTTCGAGATATTGGGGGAATAAAAACCAGAAGCTCGCGGAAGATCAATTTACTATTTGATAACACCCTTCGCTCGCAGTATTTCTCGTAATTGTTCAACACGGCGCCGATTCACCCCGAAGTCCCTACGACCTGTCCGTGACGCCGACCGAACGGCGATAATACCCTCAACTCTGAGCTCGAACTCCAGATCATCCACGAACCGGAAAATCATGCTCGTGCACTCGGCATGCAGATAGTTTCCCGTGGTTTCCACAACCTTTGTTCGGGGCATCTCGTTCACTGCCTCTCTGACCAAACGCCATGCTTCATCGACAGGAAGATTGATCGCGAAATGGGGTACGTGATGCAAAGAGTCGGTGGCGTCACTCAAAACACAGTTGGGAGAGGAAGGACAAGGAGCAAGATTTTTTGCCATCGCTTCAGATACCGCCATTGCCGTAATGGAAAACATAGCGCCTGAAATCGCCAGAAGCACATTGAGCAGGAGATTCCGTCATATGTACATCGGGGCCACAGCTCCTGTCACTATAAACGGGGGCAGATCACAGTTTCCGCTAATATTAGCCAAAACTGTGATCTGACCCCAATTGTTCGTGCAAGGGAGAAACAAACATCTACCTTTACTGCGCGTTAACGCCATCACGCATTTTTCTGGCTAATCCATGTTTTAAATCGGCAATTTGCTTCTTAAGTTTTTCAGCTTCTTTCTCTTTAGAGAAATAGCTTTCAACAAGCTGTGTAAGCTCGGTTCTTTTTACTAAATCTACAATTTTTTCAAGCTTAGATTTTTCTCTTGGATCAGCCAGCATGGAAATATCGCCTCGCAAAAAAGCGAGCTTATGCTTACATAATTGACCACGCATCCCAGCATCACATGAACAGTGTATTGATAGTTTCCTGTCCTCAACTAAAAAACTGACACTATAGGAGGAATCTGGATTTGAACTACTTTTAGCAAAAATGAGTTCCTTCATCCTAATCAAGAATTACTCCATGCGCAGACAATCGAAACTTGTCCTTTTTGGCATTTTTTGCGGGTGTATAGACTGCTTTTTTGACAAGTTCAAAGAGCGTGTCTTTCGACATGTCGCATACTGGATAAAAGACAACATCAATTGTTGGTGAGACCATTTTCCAATTATTCAGGCCTGCTTCTTGAGGATTCAATATTTTTATGTCACCTGATAAATATTTTTTTAGATAGGTTACTACCTTAAGATATTTTTCCATCGAGGCGCTATTAGACATATCTCTTGCCATTATAAATACAGGGCGAGAGATTATATTTCTAATAACATTCAATTGCATCTGATTAAGATGTTTTGTAACAGCCGATATCATGACCGGCGGATGCGGATCATCGGTTTCAAGATTCAAGATATTCTGATCACCCCTCCATAACAATGTAAACAAACGCCCTTGAGTAGTTTCAATTTGTTCTGTGTTGACCTTTTCCTGGTTTTTGTACAGGTCAATCCGCACCTTGGAATTCCAGCCTCTCTGGAATGCACCTTGCACATCTTCTGAACCAAAACTTCCGACATACGCTCTAGTTGGATAACGCACTTGTAATGAATATTGAATATGCGTGTTAGCAATACTCCAGTCGTTGTACGCTAACTTTGAATCATAGAGGATATCTCCCTCTATAAACTGGCAGACTGATACCGCCTCTGAAAAAGCATGTGGAACAGCCCATAGAAAACCTGGAAAGAATTGCATTGAAATTACCTACTAATTAGTTTTGTAAATTCCTTCTCACTAATCATCTTTACACCAAATTCTCTTGCTTTATCTGCCTTTGATCCTGGCTCTTCACCAACAATTACATAGTCTGTTTTCTTCGAAACGGTATCACTAACCTTGGCGCCGAATGCTCGTAATTCCTTCTTTGCTTGATCACGCGTCATTCCCGACAACGTTCCAGTCAAAACAAAAGTTTTACCTGTTAGCAGTAAATTCTTCTTAGCTGTAATTCGAGGTGTTTGTAATTGAATTTCTGTCTTGAGTAATTTTGAAATAACTTCTCTGTTGTGTTCTTCATGAAAAAACGAGTAGATATCCTCAGCCATAGTTAAACCCACATTCTGGACTTCCTGTAATTTTTCCAGCTTAGCATTCTCAAGTGGCTCGATTGTGCCAAAATGTGCTGCAAGTTCTTCGGCCGTAGCCTCTCCTACCTGCGGAATACCTAGGGAGTAAAGGAAACGCGCGAAAGTAGGTTTCCTGCTGCGATTTATACTTTCAATTATGTTCTGGGCAGATTTATCGCCCATGCGCTCAAGCGCGGCAAGATCATCTTGATTTAAGTGATAAAGATCATCAACAGTCTTAACTAAGCCTTTACTCACAAGCTGCTCTACAAGCTTTTCTCCTAAGCCCTCAATATCCATTGCCGAGCGACTAGCAAAGTGCAAAATTGCACCCATGAGTTGTGCTGGACAATAGAGACCTGCGGTACAACGATGTGCTGCCTTACCTTCCTCTCGAATTACCTCAGACCTGCATTGAGGGCATACCTTAGGCACATGCCATATCTGGGAATTATGCGAACGTTTCTTAACAAAGATGGAAACAGCTTCCGGAATTACATCGCCAGCGCGTCGTACAAGTATTGTGTCGTTGATACGAATATCTTTGCGGAGTAATTCATCTTCGTTATGGAGCGTACTACGAGTAACGGTCACACCACCAACCTCTACCGGTTCAAGAATTGCCACAGGAGTAATTACTCCTGTGCGACCGACTGAAGGTTCGATGTTAATTACCCTTGTTGTCCCTTCTTTTGCAGGAAACTTATGCGCAATAGCCCAACCCGGCGCACGTGCCGTAGGACGAAGTCTTTCGCGTGCAGAGAGGTCGTCCACTTTGTACACCATGCCGTCAATCTCAAATGGCAACTCGTCACGTTTAATAAGTATTTGTTTATATAACTCGATACATTCCTCGATTCCGTGAGTTACGTGAAAAAATTCAGTAACGTGAAATCCCCAATTTTTGAATTTTTTAACGACTTCTGAATAGTGTCTAGCAAAGTTTTTGGGGGCAACACCAAAACCCCATGGTAAAAACACCAATGGGCGCGAGGCTGTAATTTTAGAGTCAAGCTGGCGCAAACTGCCGGCAGCTGCATTGCGTGGATTCGCAAAGACTTTTTCACCACGCTTTAATTGCTCGGCATTAAGGATCTCAAATTCTTTCTTTGGAATTACCACTTCGCCACGAACTTCGACAACTTTTGGCCAATCTTGGCCTTGCAAGTGTAGCGGCACCGTCTTAATAGTGCGTGCGTTCGTCGTCACGTCCTCGCCGGTACTCCCATCACCACGTGTGCCGGCCTGCACCAATACACCATTTCTATATAAGAGACTAACCGAGGTTCCGTCGAATTTTGGTTCTACCGTATAATCAATACAATCAAACCTAAGTTCCTCTTTTTTACTTATATCCCAGTCGTGAACCTGCTTCTCATCTAGTTTGTTTCCTATCGATAGCATAGGAATCTTATACTTGACTTCACCAAAGTCAGGGGAAGGTGCGGCACCTATCCGTTGAGTAGGTGAATCAGGTGTTTTTAGCTCTGGATATTTTTCCTCTATCTTCTCTAATTCACGAAGCAGCTTGTCATACTGTGCATCGGAGATAACGGGGTCGTCGAGAACGTAATAGCGGTAGTTGTGGTGATTGATTTCCTGGCGTAGTTCCGCGGCACGCTGGCGCGGTTTCCCGCTCTGGCTCATAACGTCGCGGCTTCGTTGAACAGTTTGAGCGCTGTCTCGCTTCCCGCCGGTATGCCGAAAGCACGCATTTTTTTCTCGATTTCCTCGATCTGATGATGGATCACCGCAATGCCCTTATCGCTGAGCGGGCGCCGGTTCTGGTCTTGCAGCTTGCCACCCAAGGCGTCGGCGATTTCCCGCGCGGTGGTCACCATCCGGTTGAACACCGCCCCCGGCTGGAACGCGCAGGGCACGCTCATGAACAGGGTCAGACCGGAAGTTTCAAATTTATCCCAGGCGACGGGATTGAAGGCGCTCGACTCGTGCAGGTTCGCTACACTGAACGAATGCCGGCTCCCCGGAGCGACTTCGTTTTTCATGTGAAAGATATTCATCGCCCCCAGCTCCAGGCCCGCGTGGCTTGCCGCCATTTCAATGGCGCGCCCCGGGAAAGTTGTCTCCGTGCTGGGCACCACGTGAATACCGGCGATGACATCGTAGGTATCGCAAAATTCCTGCAATTCTCTGGCGCGCACCAAACCCTCTTCGAAGGTGAGCGGCAGTTTCGTCGGACGCTGTAAGGCATCCGCCAGTTGCAAGCCGATCTCGGTAAACACAGTAAGTTCGGATTCATCGACCGGGCCCTTGGGGTCCACCAGTTGGATGGCGAGCATGAGATCGCCGTATTGCGTGGCAATGTTGTCCAACTGCAGCTCGGACCAGCGCTCGGTCTGGTGATGCCGGCCGTAGAGATGGCGGGCCTTGTTCAGCTTGTATTCGTGCTGCTTGAAGATACCGAGCGCCGCATCGCGCACCACCGGTTGCTCGCCCGGCAATTCAATCACGAAATCGAGCTTTTCATCCGGCAGATACTGCCGGTCAGGTTCGGCGCGGGGACGGAGACGACGCTGTACGCCATGCTTGAGATCGAGCGGCATGGTCGCGACTTCCTCCAGTTGCCGGATTTGCTCACGCAGGATTTCCTCGCGCGGTTTTTCCCGCGGCGAGATTTCAATATCGAAACGCAGAACCTTGTCGCTGCCTTCCGTGCGCGTGGCATCCAGCAGGCTGGGGCGGACGGGCGTGTGGTCTTCCGGGAAATGTCCGAGATTTGATTCCGGCCGCGAGCGTGGACGACGCAAGCGGGACATGTCGTAGGCAGTCAGGGCGACAACAGCAATGATGACTAATCCAATGAAGAGCAGTGCATACTGCAGGTTCATTACGACGCTACCATCTCCAGGGCCTGCTCCACGTCCACCGCCACCAGACGCGACACGCCCGGTTCGGACATGGTGACACCAATCAGAATGTCGGCCATCTCCATGCTGATCTTGTTGTGCGTGATATAAACCAGCTGGGTTTTTTGTGACAGGGTTTTCAGCGTATCGCAATAGCGAATCACGTTGGCGTCATCGAGCGGCGCGTCCACCTCGTCCAGCAGGCAGAACGGCGCCGGGTTGAGCTGGAAGATGGCAAAAACCAGCGCCACCGCCGTGAGCGCCTTTTCACCGCCCGAGAGCAGGTGAATGGTGCTGTTACGCTTGCCCGGCGGTCGCGCCATGACGCCTACGCCGGTTTCGAGCAAATCATTGTCGGTCAACTCAAGATGCGCGCTGCCGCCACCAAAGAGCTGCGGGAAAAAGGCCTGAAAATACTCGTTCACCTGATCGAAGGTCTCCTTGAAGCGCGTGCGTGTCTCGCGGTCGATCTTGCGAATCGCCTCTTCCAGCGTGTTCAGCGCTTGCGTCAGGTCTTCATTCTGGCTGTCGAGATAGGTCTTGCGCGTATTCGCTTCCTCGAATTCCTCAATGGCCACCAGGTTAATCGGCCCCAGGCGCTCGATACGCGCGGTGACCTGTTCCAGCCTTCCCGCCCACTCGGTTTCGTTGGCCTCGGGCGACAGCTCCGCGCGCACGGGTTCAACCTCAAACCCGGATTCGCGCAACTGATCGGCAAAGGTGTCACGTCGCACCACCAGTTCCTGACGTGCCACGCGCTCGCTTTCGTGTTGCTCGCGAATTTCGCCAGTCTTGCGCTCCTCGTGCGTGCGTGCCTGTTCCTGTTCGCGCAACTGCGTTTCAAGATCGGACACCGCCTGGCGCGCGGCATTCAAACGCTCCTCGATGCCCAGGCGTTTCTGCAGGAGCTCGTCCAGCTGCTGGCGATAGCCCGTCGTGGGATCCTGATCGCCGGAGAGCGCCAGTGAAAGCTGTTCGCGCCGCGCGATAAGCTGGTGCAACTGCCCTTCGAGACGCGCATGACTGGCCTGCGTGGCCTCAAAGGCGGTCTGTAGCGTCTCGCGCTCGATTTCCAGGCGATGCACGTTGTCGCGCGCGCCGGATTCCAGCGTGCGTCCCTGCTCCACCGCGTCCAACAAAGACTGACGGTTGAGCTGCAACTGCGCACGTCGCTGTTCGTGTTCGCCGCCGGTGGCCTCGGCCTGGCTCAACAAATTGCCCGCGGAAGCCATGTCGTTCTGGTCGCGACCCAGCTGTTCATTAATTTCATTCTGCTCACGCTCGATCTGCGCGCGACGCGACTCGAGCTGTACCATGCGTGCCTGCTTGTGTCCCAACTGTTCACGCAGGTTCGCGCGCTCACGGTTATTGTCGTTGTGATCCCGGGTGAGCTCATCGCGCTCATCCTCAAGATTTTGTAATTGAGTATCCAGCCCGGCGAGCTCCGCTTGCAGGTTGCCAAGCTTGCTCAGCCATCCGGTCAAGTCTGTCTGAAGCGTCTCGATTTCACTCTCGCGCAACAGCCATCCGGCGCGCGCGCCTTTCTCGCTTCCCAGACTCAGCCAGTTGCGGCCTACCCAGGCGCCATCACGCGTGACGATGGACTCGCGTTCAGCGAGCGCATGGCGCTGCGTAAGCGCCTGGTTGAGGGAATCGGCGATATAAACACCTTCGAGCAGCGGTGCGAGGTTGATATCTCCCTTCAGCTTGTCCAGCAGGGAAGGACGATTGGTATGCGTGCGAGTAGGTGACTCACCAAGCTCGATAAAGGAGACTTGCGATTGATTGAAGCCGGCGGCAGAAGACGCGACACGTTCCATCTGTGGCACGCACACGGCGCCAAGATGGATGCCGAGCACCCGCTCCACCGCTTTCTCCCAACCGGATTCAACCTTGAGCAACCGCGCCAAACGCGGTGCCTTGTCGAGACCCTGTCCTTGCAACCACTCACCCACGGCGGCATCACTCTCACCCTGCGCTGCCAGCTGCAGCTCGTGCAGTGAAGCCAGGCGCGCTTCGCCGCTCTGTTTCTGCCCGCGCACCTCGGCCAGCGCTTCGTCAAGTTCATCACGCCGCTCACGCGCCTCGCGCAGGCGCGTATCCGTCTCGCCGATCGAGCGCTCCTGCGCCTCGCAGGATTCATCCAGCTGCGCCACTTGCGTGGCCAGGGCATTGGCCGGTTCTTTTTCCAGCTCCGCGCCGATGGTCGCGGCCTCCTGCTCAAGACGCGCCTGACGCTGTCGCAGTTGTTCAATATGATTTTCCAGTTGGTGAATACGGGCGGTCTGGACCTCGCGTACCTGGGCCGGTTCGGCCGCCATTTCGCTGAAAGACGTCCATTCGTTTTGCCAGTCCTGCATGGAACGCTCGGCTTGCGCGCGCTTCTCCGCGGCGCCATCGCGCGTACGGGTAAGCTCTTCCAGTTGCGGCGTCAATTCTTCAAGCCGGCTTACCAGTTCCCCCATGCGCGCAACGTCAGACTGCAAATGCTGACTGGCTTCACCCCAGGCACGGTTGACCTGTTCCTGCTCGCGCGCCTGATTTTCGCGCGTCTCGCGTGCGTACTGCATGGCCTGTTCGAGACGTGAAACCTCGGCGCCGACGGTATAGAACTCCGCCTGTACTGTATTGAACTGATCCACTGTCTCGGTTTGCCGGGCACGGATTTTCTCGATCTCGGCCTCGATGCCGCGCTGCGTGGCCAGCACCGCGTCCAGCGCGGTTTGTTGCTGCGCCAGCAGGCTGTCCTGGCTTTGCACGCGCGTGTCCAATTCGAGCCAGCGCAACACGAACAGTTGCGCGCGGGTCAGACGCTCTTCCTGTTTCAGTTCCTTGTAGCGCGCCGCAGCGCGTGATTGCCGGTGCAACTTGGAAAGTTGCGTCTCCAGTTCCTTGCGGATGTCCTCCAGGCGCGTCAGGTTCTCACGTGTGTGCTTGATGCGACTCTCGGTCTCGCGACGGCGTTCCTTGTATTTGGAAACGCCCGCCGCCTCCTCCAGAAAACCACGCAGATCTTCCGGCTTGGCCTCGATGATGCGCGTGACCATGCCTTGCTCGATGATCGAGTAGGCGCGTGGACCCAGGCCGGTGCCGAGAAAAATATCGGTAATGTCTTTGCGTCGGCACTTGGTTTTGTTCAGGAAATAATCGGACTGCCCGTCGCGTCCGGCCTCGCGCCGAATGGAGATCTCGGCATATTTGGCATACTCACCACCGGCACGGCCTTCGCTGTTGTCGAAAATAAGCTCGACTGAGGCCATCGCCACCGGTTTGCGCGAATTGGAGCCGTTGAAAATGACATCGGCCATGGAATCGCCGCGCAGATTCTTAGCGGACATCTCGCCCATGACCCAGCGCACGGCGTCAATGATGTTGGATTTGCCGCAACCATTCGGGCCGATAATGCCGATCAGGTTGCCGGTGATGGGAATGGTGATGGGCTCGACGAACGATTTGAAGCCTGAAAGCTTGATTGTTTTAAGTCGCATCGGGTCTTACGTGAGCTCCTGTCCACAATTAAGATGCTCGGGAAAGTGCTTTACTCCTTCCCGAAAACTACTCTAATCAAGATACTCGGGAAAGTGCTTTACCCCTTCCCGAAAACTACTCTCGGCGTAAAGTAAGCTACAATTTTACAAGGAATCCAAACCCCGCGACCAGTATGCCGACCCAGCCCAGCAAAAGCCTGGATACCTTCCCCAATCCGCATCCGGACCGGGATTATATCATTGAGATCGAATGTCCGGAGTTTACCTGTCTGTGCCCCAAGACCGGCCAGCCGGACTTCGCCAGCCTGACCCTGGAGTACGTTCCGGACCGTCTGTGCGTGGAGCTGAAGTCTCTGAAACTCTATATATGGTCCTACCGCGATGAAGGCCATTTCCACGAGGACGTCACCAACCGGATTCTGAACGATCTGGTGGCCGTCATGCGCCCGCGTTACCTGCGCTTGCGGGCCAAATTCCACGTTCGCGGTGGCCTCTACACGACTGTCGAAGTTGTGCATCGCCAGGGCGACTGGGAGGCTCCGCCACCGCCACCGGCCGATCTGCCGCGCGAGGTCCAGGAACTGCCGGCGAAAGAGTCTATGGCCACGGCCCCCACGAGGACTCCTGTCGCCAAGGCCATACCTGCATCCAAAGCCCGAAACCCTGTTCGTCTCACTGAACCGGTCAGATCACCGGCACCTGCGCCGACCCGGAATCCGGCCCCGGCACCGCAACCCGATACCTCGGATGAGCCTGGCACACCGGCCAGCGACCGCTTCCGTATGTTGCGACGCAGCCGCCGGCAGGGCCCGGTGCCAACGAACATTGTCGAGGAGGAGGACGAGCCCGAGGAAGAGCAGCCGGTGCCTGTCCGCAAGGACGGGCTTTTCATCGGCATCGATCTCGGGACCACGGGTTGTCGCGCCATTGCCGTGGATGCTTCCGGCAAGCTGCATGGTGAGATGAGCGCACCCATTCCCACCCCGCCCCGGAATGAAGACGAGGTCACTCAGGACCCGACGGTGTGGTGGAAAGCGGTCACCGGTTGCCTGCAAAACCTGTTGAAAGAAATCGACCCGCAGCGCGTACAGGCGATCGCCGTGGATGGCACCTCCGGCACCCTGCTGCTGTGTGATGCCAAGGGCAATCCGGTAACACCGGCCATCATGTATAACGACCGGCGCGCGATAGAACAGGCAAATCGAATCGCGACACTCGCGAGCAAGGACTCCGGCGCCCAAGGCGCCTCCAGCAGTCTCGCCAAACTTCTGTGGCTACACGAGCGCAAACTCGACAAGCGCGCCCAGTTCGCACTGCATCAGGCCGACTGGATCAGCGGCAAACTGACCGGCAAGTTCGGCCACAGCGACTACAACAATTGCCTCAAGCTTGGTTTCGATGCCGAAAAAATGGCCTGGCCCAAGTGGATCAATAAACTCGGCTTCAATATCGCACTGCTGCCGGAAGTGCACACACCGGGCGAAACACTGGGAATCATCAGTGCTGAAACCGCCAACACCTTCGGCCTGGACACCGACGTTCAGGTGTTGGCCGGTACCACCGACGGTGTCGCGGCCTTTCTTGCCGCCGGCCCTTCCGAACCGGGTCACGCCGTCACGGCGCTGGGCACGACGCTGGTACTGAAATTATTGTCGGAAAAACCGGTGTTCTCGCTTGAGCATGGCGTTTACAGCCATCGCCTCGGCAAGTACTGGCTCGCCGGTGGCGCCTCCAACAGCGGTGGCGCCGTGCTATTGCAGTATTTCAAGGTCGAACAAATGCGGGAAATGACGCCCTTGCTCGATCCTGAGAATTTCACCGGTCTCGATTATTACCCGCTGCCGGACATCGGTGAGCGCTTTCCGATAAACAATCCGGAAATGGCGCCGCGGCTGGAGCCCTTGCCCGGCAATAGCGTCACCTTCTTTCAAGGCATGCTTGAGGGCATCGCGCGCATCGAGGCACAGGGTTACGAACTGCTGGAAAAACATGGTGCGCCAGCACTCAACAAGATCTACACCACCGGCGGCGGCTCGCAAAACCCGGCCTGGGGGCGCATCCGCGAAAAGATCCTGCGCGTAAAACTGGACAAACCGCGCTCCGGGCATGCCGCCTACGGCTCCGCGTTGCTCGCGGCGGGGATTGTGGCCAAGACCTTTCAATAAATCACGTCAGCCCATGCCGCCATGCATAAAAAAACGGCATTGTATACATAACATACCCAAATGTGCGAACATACGCAAGACAGGCCGGTATCCTAACCTATGCTGCTCAATCTTGGCGGCAGAGAAGTGGATATTTGGAGTCTTCCGCCATTGGATGACTCGGATATCAGTCCGGAAACTTTGGAAGCGGTTTCAACTGTTCTCGACGAGCTTGGAGAGAAGCTAGACACCCGATCAATGGCCCAACTCGTTCTGAGACTGGTCCTGTTCCTTCAGAAATCTTACCCGTGTCGCCATCTACCGTGTGCGAACACGTCACGCAAGTGAATATGTTATCAATCGTGCTGAGTTCGTCCCGAAGAATATCTAGTCGTTCTGCCAGCCCATCAAGAGCTTCTTGCGAGCGCAGAACATCATATTTCTTCCCAGCGCGGGATACCTGACGGCCTATATCTGGATGTTGGCCGGTGTGCGCAATTATCGTCGAATGCACTACCGCATCCCGATAATCACCTAGATTGCCACATGCGGATATTGTAGTGCCTATTAGATTTCGTATGCTCACAGTCAATAGGAGTTTCTCTGCACACTCGTTTATAAGGCTGGTCTTCTTGGGCAAAGCAAGACCGCTTATTGCTGCTCGCGCTATGCTGCTTGTTAAGCGCAACCCTCTCTGTAAAGAGAGATTTACTAGTTCATCACAATCTGCCCAGAGAATAGCTACTTTCCCAATACCGGCTAACTGTTCTTTTGACAGCGCATTTTCAATGTTACGTAAAAATATGTGGCCTGGAAGATCAGGAAACTTGCTTTCGTGAGGGCGCTTCATCTTTCGTCGTTTGCCATATAATATGGCTCCATGAATATGAAGAAACAGGAAAAATCTGAAACTAGTAAACCCGTCCCCTTCAATGATGCATTGAAGCGGGTATGGGCATCACCGCCACAGCCGAAGAAAACTAAAAAGAAAGCGAAGAAACAGAAATAACAGCTTTATTGAACGATCTTTACAGGAAGGGCCGGATTTAGTGAGTTAAATGTAAGGGAATTGAATGGTTTGCCTCCCATCCCCACAATGTTCACATTTACTGACTCACTGGATTGCGCCTGAACGTGGCTAATAAAAACAACATCCTTTGCGACTAGATAGAGCAGGCAGCTTGCAATGATTGTAAGCATGGCTTTGGTGTATAAGTCGATCTTCAATTTTTTCTCCTTACCTGAAATAAACGGTACTGGAAAGTAAACGAAAGGTCTGCTTTAATTTTGAATGGTGGTACCCGCCGCCAAATTTACAACATGCTACGGACTAGCCGTTATAAGCGGCGTCTCTGCGTCTTAGGTGGTCTAGGTACGCGAGCTTTATAGCCGTTTGTAACGGACTAGTTTCTTCTACATCGCACGTCATTACTCTCACCTCCTTCCGGTGGCAAGTAGCCATCCGTGTCCCGTTACAGAGCTACCGCCAGAGACAGGAGGAAAAAGAGACGACGAGTACCGCGAAACAGTATAAAGGCAGCGCCCGGTTCTACAAATCCGCCTCAAAATTGCCTACTTTTAAAGCGTTTCTTACGCTTTAGCGTCAGACCGCCGATACGTCAGCCTCTTACCGATAATCCCCTGTAAGGCTTTCTCGGTACGTTCGGTGTCACTAACCCCCAGACTGGTACGGTGGCTGTGCCTGAAGTCAAACTCATACAGGTAACGCTTCAGATGGTGGGAAGCCACTCTCTGATACGTCCCGTATAGACCACGCTTGAGGACGTTGAAGTACGACTCGATGGTGTTGGTGTAAACCTCCCCCCTGACGTACTCACCACGCTTATGGGTGACCCTGCGGTGACTCTTGAAGTCGGAACGCTTGAGTCTGTGATAAGAGCCTCCCGTATCCGTCATTAGCTTGGTATCGTGCTCGATCTGTTGCAGCATGATAGGACGTAACGTCTTGGACGTGATGTCAGGAACGTGGAAGGAACGAACTTCCCCGCCACGTTCAATAAGCGCGAATATCTTTTCCTTGTCGCCAGAACCTTGACGCGCCCTTTTGACGCCGGGTTTCTTGCCCCAAAAAGTCTCGTCGACTTCAACGACTTTACCCCCACCACCTAGCTTTGTGGTGTGTTCTTTCTTCATGGCCTCACGGATACGGTGAGTCATGAACCAAGCCGTCTTGTAGGTAACCCCTAACGTCCTGTGGAGCTGGTGAGAACTCATGCCCTTCTTGCTAGAGCAGAGAAGGTACACAGCCTGTAACCAGACGTTCAGAGGGATTTTGGAGCGTTCAAAGAGAGTCCCCACGGTCACGGTGAACTGATCTCGACAGGCACGGCACTTGTAGACACCCGGACGGGTAGACTTTCCCTTTAACTCGTAGTGTTCCCCAATGACGCCACAGTGAGGACAGACCGAGCCGTGAGGCCAGACTTGGGCCTCTAGGTATTGTCTGGCCTTGTCAGCGTCTTTGAAATGGGGAGCGTTTAGATTTGAGGTAGTCATGGCACATTCTGCTCAATGTTTGTTGAAAATTAATGTTTCTGAGTCGGTTTGCCGCTTTCAAGATTGGCAAGCAGCCCTGATAGAGCCTGAACCATATCTTTCAATTGTTCCGGCTGGAACTGTAGCGTTATTGTGGTTTGATCCACAAAACGAATGTTCATTAGAGCGACTGTGCGCTCTATATTCATTCCCGTTTCATATTGAAGAATCTTTTTCGCCAGAATTTTCACTGGCTGCGCCCCGGTCTGTTTAGCGCGCTCGGACGTGATATTTAGTTCTGCTTCGTTAAAAGCAACAATCAAATTTTGTGTTATGTCAGGGAGAAATTTGAGGCGGTAAGATTTACCGAGCGCATCTATAAAATCTACAAATCCACCATTTCCCTTATCAAGCGAGCCGGATTGAACAAGCTTTTCAATTGCAATTTCGGTTAGTTCGGCCATGACGGTTTCTCCTGTCTATGGCTGAATTGTCACCCTAATTCTTGGGTGTGTCAAGTATATAATGCCGTAAAAAAATGGTATCCGGAAAAGAGCTGGCCCCACCAATCTGAACAACCCGATAAGTGGAATCTCTGCTCAATCGGGGCATGATACGCCTTGGCCATATGGAGAATCACATGAGCAAACGATCCCGCCGTGGCACAAACAGGCACGTAATATGCACATATACTTATGGAATAGGGACAACAAGGATTGATTCCCATGAGGCACTTTACCACCGGCCTGCGTACACGGCTGATGTTGCTCGTGTTGCTCGCCGTTATCCCGGCGTTCGGGCTTATGGGTTACACGGCCATCAGCCAACGCCAACAAGCGGCCGTGAACGCCGAACGGGATGCGATGAACCTGGCGCGATTGGCCGCGCAGGAACAAAACCAGTTGATTGCGGCCACGCATCAGCTGCTGTTTATGTTGTCACAACTGCCGGCGGTGAAACAGCCTACAACCGCGACGGCCTGCAGCCGGATCCTGGCCGAGCTGCGTAACCCCTATCCCTACTACACGAACTTCGGTGTCGCCACGCCCGACGGGCGCGTCTTCTGCAGCGCGCTGCCGATGGCACGGCCGGTGAACATTAACGACCGCAGTTACTTTCGTCGCGCCGTCCGGTCCCGCGGTTTCGGCATCGGCGATTATCAGGTCGGGCGCATCACGGGGATCAGCGCCATCAACTTCGGCTATCCGGTTTTCGATGCCGGTGGAAACATCAAAGCCGTGGTCTTCGCCGCGCTCAATCTGTCCTGGCTCAACAAGCTGATCACCGGTATTGAGCTTCCCACCGACTCAACGCTCACGGTGGTGGACAGCCGCGGCACGATCCTGGCGCGCCTTCCCGAGCCGGATAAATGGGTGGGCAAATCCATGCGGGCGTCACCGCTGGTCAGCGTCATCCTCGCGAATCAACGGGAAGGTACGGCCGAAGAGCCGGGCCTGGATGGCGTGACCCGGCTTTATGCCTTCGCTCCGCTGCACAACAGCCCCGCGGGTAACGTCTACGTGAGCATCGGCATCCCGAAAGCCGTGGCCTTCGCTGCCGCGAACAGGGACTTCGCGCGCAATCTGGCACTGCTGCTTCTGGTTGCGACGCTGGCACTGGTCGCTGCCTGGGTGGGAAGCAATATCTTCGTGCTGCGGCGCCTCCAGGCCCTTGCCGGTGCCGCCCGCCGGCTGGGCCAGGGTGACATGGGTGCACGTACTGGATTGCCGCATGGCGCCGAGGAGCTGGGGCAATTAGCCCGCATCTTTGACGACATGGCCGCGGCCATGCAACGTATCAATCGTTCCTTGAAAACCATGAGCGCGGGTAACCGCGCCGTGGTAAGGGCGAACAATGAGCAGATGCTGCTGGCGGAAATGTGCCGGATCATCGTCGAGATCGGGGGTTACCGTCTGGCATGGGTGGGTTATGCCGAACAGAATCAGAACAAAACCGTGCGCCCGATGGCGCAAGCCGGCTATGAAGAGGGTTATCTCGCGATACTCAACATCACGTGGGCCGATACCGAGCGCGGACGCGGTCCCATCGGCACGGCGATCCGTACCGGCAAACCCTGTGTCACACGAAACATCCTGAGCGATCCCGCGTTTGCGCCGTGGCGTGAAGAGGCGCGCAAGCGCGGGTACGGCTCGGTGATGGCCTTGCCGCTGCGCGTGAGCGCCAAAGTGGTCGGCGCGCTTTGCATCTACGCCGAGGAACCGGATGCCTTCGACCAGGAAGAAGTCGTGCTGCTTTCGGAAATGGCGAATGACCTGGCCTACGGCATCGCCACCCTGAGCACGCGCACCGAGCGTGAGCAGGCGCACGAAACCATCCGGCGCATGGCCTACCATGACAGCCTCACGGACCTTCCCAACCATGTCTACTTCGAAGAGCACGTGCAACAGGCGCTGTCCGAGGCAAGTACACGTAGCCAATCGCTGGCGGTGCTGCTGCTGGGCCTCGACCGTTTCCAGGAGATCAACGACGCGCTCGGGTTTCACCAAGGGGACCTGCTGCTCAAAGACGTCGGCATGCGTATCCGTGGTGTGCTTAAGGAAGACGAACTGGTGGCGTGCATGCGCGGCAATGAGTTCGGCATCCTGCTCGCGGTGAGTGACACCGATCATGCCGCCGAGGCCGCGCGGCGGATCCTGGATGCATTGGGGGCGCCGTTTACCATGAGCGGCCTTATGCTGAATGTCAGTGCGGCCGTGGGCATCTCCCTCTTTCCGCAACACGGCTCAGAGACGATACGCCTCATCCAGCACGCGGACGTAGCCATGCGCCAAGCGAAGAAGTCGGGGAAAGGTTACACCTTTTATACCGCGGAGCAGGACGAGGGCAGTCTCAGACGCCTAACGTTGGCCGGGGAATTGCGGCGCGCGATCGAAGAGGACGAGTTGGTTCTGCACTATCAGCCCAAGATCGACATGCGCACCGGCCAAGTATGCGGCGCGGAAGCGCTGGTCCGCTGGATCCATCCGCAGCAAGGCATGATCCCGCCCGATGAGTTCATCCCGCTGGCGGAGCACAGCGGCCTGATCGAACCGTTGACCGACTGGGTCGTGGGAGCCGCCTTGCGCCAGTCGTCCACCTGGCGACATGCCGGAGTGGCGCTGCCTGTCGCGGTCAACCTCTCCACGCGCAACCTGCGGGATGCGGAGTTGCTGGGCAAGATGGAACAATTGCTCATGGCGTGGGGCGCTGAAGCCGGCTGGCTTGAGTTGGAGATCACGGAGAGCGCCGTGATGGACGATCCGGAGGGCGCGCTTGAGATTCTCAAGCGTTTAAGCAATCTGGGCTTCACGCTGTTCATCGATGACTTCGGTACTGGCTATTCTTCCCTGGGCTACCTCCAGAAATTGCCAGTGGACAGTTTGAAGATCGATAAATCCTTTGTCATCGACATGCAAGCTAACAAAGACTCGGCGACCATCGTGCGTTCGACGATTACGCTCGCGCACGATCTGGGTTTGAAGGTCGTGGCCGAGGGCGTGGAGAATCAGGCCGTGTGGGACCGGTTGGCCGCCCTGGGCTGTGATGTGGCACAGGGCTATCACATCAGCAAGCCCCTGCCGGCGAAGCAATTTAAGGAGTGGATGGATCAGTACATACGGAACTCGAAGGCGGGCAGGCGCGCGGGTCACGCGCGGTTGAAGCGAGCCGTTGAATGACCGCTTCTGATTGATGCGACCGGCTGCTCTTGGCCGTAAGGAGTCATTCCCACCACGCTTCAACACTGAAGAGCTAGGGGTCTGGGGAGTGCGTCCCTGAACTTTCCACGCTGGATTCCGGATACCCTAAAAAAACCGCCCATTCGGGCGGTTTTTTACTGATGGAATTCGGCTTTGACTCAGGAAATGTCCACAACGCCTTCGAGCGTGGCGGATTCTCCCATATTGTCGCTCCAGAAAACCTTGAGCTTATCGCCCTGCTTGGCATCCTTGAGTCGGAAACCGATCAGCGGGTCCTCGGAAATTCCGGCACCGGTATTCACCGTGGCGACAATCTTGCCGTTGTGCTCCAGGGTTATCCGCTGAATGAAATGTGGCGGGATTTTCTTCCCCGTATTCTTGTCGGTGCGCAGACCGGTTTCCATCGGGTGAGTAATCAGCACCTGCAGCTCAACCCCACCGTCCTGGGCGCGGGTGCGCATTTTCATCTTGCGATCAGCCATTTCAATCATTACCTCAATATTAAATTTAAACCGCGGAGGGCGCAGAGATCGCAGAGAATTCTATGAACTAGAATTGTCGCTCTGCGTGCTCTGCGTTCTCTGCGGTGAATAATCATAAAATTCATCGCCAGAAACAATTAACCCCCACACCCGCCCGCCGTGACCTTGATGTTCTGCTTGGCCACGTGGAGCTTGCCGCCGGCCTTGACGACGGCGTAGACGTCCGAGGTGTTGCCCA
>NZ_JANLGY010000002.1 GCF_024653915.1 Sulfuricaulis sp.
GGAAATCTTTAGTGCGATGCTCGTTGCCCCAGGCGTCCCAGCCGGCGCGGCCAGACCTGGCGAACAGTTCCAGGTACGGCCCAGGGCTCATGCGCTCGACCATCGCCTGAAACTCTGGCGGCTTCGCGGAATGCTTCGGCTTTCCACGTTCGTCATACGGCCGCTTCCAGTTGAACCAGGTGGTATTCGTGCGCCCGAGAGACGACAGCGACCCGCGGCGGCAGAACAGCACGTACTCAGTAGATATGCCGTAGGCTCCACCAAGCCCACCGCCCATCGGGTTCTTCGCCCACGTCAGCAGCGTCGAGTATTGAAATCCCCATGCGCGCGCCACGGCGAAAGATGCCTCGATGTATTTATTGATCGTCCACAGGTATAGGTGCGCGTCATCGGCAGCCAAGGCTGAAATCGGCAGCGCAGAAATCTGCGCAACAGACATGCTGGGGTAGGAAAGTGGGCGGCTGGCTCCGGTGGCGTCGCCAAAACCCATCCGGCCGCACAGCGGCCCAGCCTTAACTTCCCACGGCGGGTCTGCGACTATAGTTGCGTATCGCATGCCGCCCCCCTAACCGTATTCGCCCGCTCCCACGCTTCCACTTCTAAGAGCGGGTACAGCACCGGCCGCCCCGGTATGAACCCCGGGCCTTCGCCGAGGACGCGCCAGTTCGCCAGCGTCTGCGGACTGCGACACAGGCGCTCGGCGAGTTCTTTGGTGGTGAGGTGGATCATTTCTCCCACTCCACGCGATGCCCGATGTACCGTTCCCAGCTGTCGCGCGCCGTGCCGAGCGCCGGAATGGAGTAGGCGTATCCCAGCTTCTCGCCGTGACGCACGCGCTTGCGTTCGACGCCCGCGCACTTGGCGAGCGCCCGGCCGATGGCGGTGGCTTCAGGGAGGCGCGAGCGAATGCCGCGTGTCTTGGCGTGGCGCGAGAAGGCCTGGCGCAGTTGCTCGGTGTCGGTGGTTTCCGGCCAGCCGTCGAAGTCGCCGCCGACGATCTTTCCGTCGCGCAGGCATTCCAGCCACCACTCTTCGGTCATGCCTAGCGAGGCGTGCTTCTGGTCGAGTAGGCCTTGCGTCGCCGGCGCTTCGTTGAGGTCAATTCCCGTAAGATCGAAGTCGAGAAGGTAGCGAAGAAGGAGTCGGTAGCCTCCACGTTCCATCCCTTCTCGCATCGCTTGAAAAAAAGAACGGTCTTGTTTCCGCCCATCTCCAACGTCAAACACAGCGTATCGGCGCTCGTCGTGCGATGCAGGAGCGATCCAATCTTCGTTGCCAAGGATCGCAATGCGCGTGCGGTTGGCGGCTTTGTAAGGTTCATATCCTTTTCTCTCGATGAAGTGGTGCTGACCGGTGATGAGATCCTTGAGCTGGCCCTCGGCTTTTTTGTCGCCAGACCAAAAGGCCTCGTCGAACACGATGAACAGCGCGTGCTCAAGATGGCTGTTGAACTGCCCGGTGAGATACCGCTGATTGGCGACGACGGCGAAGTGCGCGTCGATCAAGAAGCCGACGCGCTCGACCAGCGC